>DAHUYA010000087.1 GCA_027315445.1 Acidimicrobiaceae bacterium
ACGCCCCGACCCCGGCGAGCGTGGCCTGGCAGAGCGAGAGCTGGCCGCCCATGCCGGTGATCAGGGTGATCGAGAGGAAGATCGTCGAGAACGCGAGACCGGCGTTGAACACCGACTCCCAGTTCTTCGGCATCCAGGTGAGCATCGAGACCACGAAGGCGGCGAGCACCCCGTACCAGAGGATCTTGATGACCCGGTCGAACTGCATCGACCGGACCGTCGCCGTGACCGGTGGCGGTGGCGGGTCGACCGAGGCCAGCGGGTCCTTCGACTCCTCCAGGCTGCGGAGCCCGGGGACGAAGAGCAGGGCGGCCACCAGCACGAAGAAGGGCAGGGACGGCAGGACGGCCGAGAACAGGAAGCTGCTGGTCGGCAGGTAACCCTGCAGGGTGAGGCTCGCCACCCCGACCAGGACCGCCACCAGGGCGGCGATCGGCATCGACCGCAAGACCGCCCAGGCGGCACCGGCGATGGCCGCCACCATCAGGGTGATGTAGTCCTGCGACTGCAGCTGCGCCTCCACCGGCGCCAGCAGCACGCCCGCCAGTCCGGCCATGAGCCCGGACACCATCCAGGCGCCCGCCACCACCCGGGTGGCGTTGACCCCGTCGAGCTGCACCAGCCGCCGGCTCTCGACCGCCCCGCGCATCTGGAGCCCGAGCGGGGTGAAGCGCATCAGGGCCACCAGGGCGACCAGGATGCCGACCGTGAAGACCACCGAGCTCAGGAAGATCCCGTTGACCGGTGTGCCGGGCAGGTGGAAGTAGACGACGTTGGGGTTGAAGGCGACCGAGGGGACGTTGTAGACGTTGCCGGTCCCGAAGATCACCGGCAGCAGCTGGGGGATGCCGACCGCCAGGCTGATCCCGGTCACGATCTTGGCCGTGTTGTTGGTGTTGGGGATGCGGCTGAACATCAGCCGGTCGAAGACGAGCCCGAGGCCCGGGGCGAAGACCACCACCGACAGGACGAAGGCGAGCCAGATGGGCAGGCCCTTGTTCTGGATCAGCCACGCGAACAGGTAGGCGCTGGCGTAGGCCTGGGCGCCGAAGGCGAAGTTGAAGACCCCGGTCGCCTGGTAGGTGAGGACGAGCCCGACCGCCATGAGGGCGTAGGAGCACCCGTAGGGGATGCCCGGCAACGCGAACCCGAGGAACTGCTCCACGACCCGACCCCTCGCTCCCTAGCCGCGCCGCCGTGCCCTGCGACCCGGTCTTCCTCCCCGAGCCACCTCAGGTGCCGGGGGTGCCCGCCGGCAGGGGCACCGGATTGGTCGACTTCTTCCCGCGCACGTCGAAGCAGGCGAAGACGTTGCCCTTGTAGCCGTAGACCGACACCAGCTTCTTCCCCTTCACCTCCACGTAGGCGGCGCAGAAGGGGCCCTTGGCGGAGGTGTGGGCGTTGCTCCAGTTGACCGGGGTGCTGAGCCCGTCGGCGGTGAAGTCGGTGAGCCCGTTGGTGGCCTTCACCACGTTGGCCTGGGTCAGGTCGTTGCCGGCCGCCTTGATACCGGCCACCAGCAGGGCGGCCGACTGCCACCCCTGGATGGCGACCTCGTCGTAGACCTCCGAGGGGGCGTACTTCTTCATCGCGCCCACGTACGTCCTGAGCCCCGGGTACTTGTTCATGCTGGCGCTGAACGGGACGTGCTGGAGGTCGAAGAAGACGCCCTGCATCAGGCTCGAGTACTGGTCGACCACCGGTTGGTCGGCCCCGTTGATCCAGACCATGTGGACGTGCAGCCCGTACTGCTGGACGGCCCGGGCCAAGGCGATGTTGCCGGTGATGTCCATGCAGCTCAGGATGAAATCGGAATGGGCGGCGTTGATCCGCTGGACGTCGGGAGTGACGTCGGCGTTGATCGGCGGCAGCTTGAGGTCCGAGTAGCTGACGTCGAACCCGAGGCTCTTCAACCCGCTGATGGCGGCGGCGCAGGCGGCCGAGGAGCTCGACACGTTGTAGGCGAGCACGGCGACCGACTTGGCCTTCACCTTCTTCATCACGTAGCCGACCTGCGGGGCGATCGGCGGGTAGTACTGCACCGATCCCCCGGCGGCGAAGAGGTTGGGGGCGGTCGCCCAGTCACCGGTCACGTTGTAGCCGTAGGTCGGCGTGCAGGTGTTGACGAAGCCGGTCGGGTTGAAGAAGAAGGTGGAGGCGCCCACGGCGAAGGCGTGGTCCTGGTTGATCACCGTCTGGGCCAGCGAGGCGAACTGGCTGGGGTTGCCGTTGTCGTCGAGCTTGTAGGCGAGGTTGATCTTCCTGCCGTCCACCCCGCCCTGGGCGTTCACCATCTCGAAGTAGGCCTCCATCCCGGGCACCAGCCCGGCGAAGTCGGAGGCCAGCTCCCCGCTCAGGGTGGAGATGGCGCCCACGTTGATGCTGGTGGGGGTGACCCCGGGGGCGCCGGTCCCGGTGCCGGGAGGGCAGGTGAGACCGGCGCTGGCGGCACGGCCGGTGGTGGCGCCGTTGGACTTCGCCTTGCCCGACGCCGCTGCCGGCAGGGCGCCGGCGCAGAGAACCGCCACCAGGGTGAACACCGCGGCGGTGGCCGCACCAGCCCTCGCGGCGCGCCGACCGCCCCCCCAGCCGCCCCGGCATCCGTCCCCTCGCCCTCCCATGCCTCCCCCTTTGCTCCCCTGCTCTCTGCCGGCCCCGGCCGTCGCCCACATTGGCACGGCCGGACCTGGATCATCCCCTACTCGGCCCCCCACGGGACATCACCGCCCGGTCACCCGAGGAAGACCCGCTCACGGTCGAACTCACGGAGGGCCAGCAATTCCTTGTGGGTCACCTCGGGCAGCTCGTCCACCTGCCGGGCGACCGCCAGCCCGTAACCGCAGGAGGCGGCCATCGCCCGCACCCGGTCCTCCACCGACCCCGACCCCGACGGCACCGCCACCAGGCGGAGGTCGCCGTCGACCCGCCGGAGCACGCCGCGGTCGGTGACGACGCTTCGGACCCGGTCCCCGGGGCAGGTGACGTAGCCCACCCGCTCCGGCAGGCGGTCGGGGCGGGCCAGCGTGACCACCACGCAGCCGGCCGCCCGGCTGGCCACGTCGTTGGCCCCGCCCGAGCCCACCAGGAAGCGCCCGCTCGCCAGGCGGGTGGAATTGAGGTTGCCGGCCCGGTCCACCTGGGCCGCACCGAGGCAGCCGATCACCGTGGTCCCCGGCCCGCCGACCACCATGCCGAGCACCGTTGCCGCGTCCGACAGGTGGGGGGTGCCGGGGAACACCCGGTGGTTGAAGATGTAGGGGTCGGCCGGGGTGGGCTCGTACCCCAGCAGGCCGAGCTCGGCCGTCAGCTGCACGGGCACCCCCTGCTGGCGGGCCCGGCCGACCGCCACCCACGCCGCCAGGTTGGCCACGCCGGCCCCGGCCAGGACGGCGTCGGCGGCGGTGGCGTCGATGGCCGACTCCACCTCGCGCGCCCCCAGGGCCGCCGCCACCTCCCAGTCGCTGGCCGGCTCGTCGACCGGCACCGGGTGGGCCTGGTCGTCCTGCTGCCAGCTGCGCGGGTCCGACCGGCCCCGGAGCCAATCGAGCCGCGCCTGTCCCAGGGCGGCCAAGTAGGACGCCTGGTCGGCCGGCTCGAGCACCCACGAGCGGGCGAAAGCGGCGAAGTCCCCGCGGGCGGCCCGGGCGGCGTCGATCCAGAAGGGGACGTCCTCGCCGTAGGTGGGCACCGGCAGACCCGGGGCGAAGCATCCCCCGGGATGGGCCCCGAAGGGCGCCTCCACCACCGCCCGCACCAGATGGCCCGGGATGCGGACCCGGTACCCGAGGCCGTCGAGGTCGTCCACCACCGCTTCGACGGTCGCCACCACCCCCCGTCTGGCCGCCCAGGCGCCCCACACGCCCTCGAGCAGCGGCTCGGAGAGCGCCAGGTTGCCCTGGCGATCGGCCACCGCGGCGTGGACGAGCGCCACGTCGGGGACGAGCGGCGCGAGCAGGCCGACCTCGCCGAAGGGAGTCAACACGGCGGCGAACCCCTCGTTGCCCGCCATCGACGAGCCGGCGATCGAGCCGGTCACCACCGCCGGCAGCCCCCGGGCCGCGGCCTCGAGCCGCTGGGCCATGGTGAGGATCGACCAGTGCTCGACCTCGACCGCACCCGACTCGTAAGCCCGGGTGAACACCGGGTTGGGGCTG
Organism: Acidimicrobiaceae bacterium; assembly: GCA_027315445.1. Taxonomy (GTDB): domain Bacteria; phylum Actinomycetota; class Acidimicrobiia; order Acidimicrobiales; family RAAP-2; genus DAHUYA01. The sequence continues at coordinate 4,155 of DAHUYA010000087.1, forward strand.
TAGGTGGGGAAGCTGTTCCCCGAGTAGGCCGTCACGACCCGCCGCAGCAGCCCGCCCTCGAAGAAAGCGGCGCTCAAGGCGCCCAGGCTGGTCATGATCAAGGTGAACCCGGGGTCGGCCCCCCAGAACTGGCGGGCCAGCTCGCGCGCCGCCGCCGTCCAGCGGCTGTGGCCGAGCACCACGTGCACCGAGTCGCCGGGGCGCACGTTGCGCTCCACCGCCTCGGAGAGCGACACGCCGATGGCCGGCTCGCTCACCGCGCCCAGCCCATCAGACCGTGCCCACCCCCGCCCACCCCCGCGCCAACCCGTGCCCCGGAGCCGGCGTCACGAATATGACCATCGTGTCAGGTTACTGCGGGCGGGGCGAGGGCACGGGGCCGGGGCCGCCGAGGGGCCCTCGCAGGCCGGCGGCGGGGCCCGAGGGTTGGAGGCGGGATTAGCATCGACAGGCCATGGGGCCCTCGCGATCCGGCACCGCCGGCGGGACCACGCGCGCCACTCCCACCCGGGCCAAGGCGACCGGCAACGGCCGGGCCAAGGCGACCGGCAAGGCTGCCGGGGGCGGAACCCGATCGGCGGCCGTGAAGCAGGGACACCGCGCCGACCGCGGTCGCGGTGTCAACCTGCTTCCGTCGCTCCCCTTCGACGGCACGGTGGACGGCGGCGAGCCGGCCAGCCGCCGCTCGCTTCGCAGCCAGGGCCGACGCACCATGCGCAAGCTGCTCGACGCCGCCATGGTGGCCTTCGACCAGCGCGGCTACCACAACGTCCGGATCAACGACGTGGTGACGATCGCCAACACCTCGAGGGGGACCTTCTACCTCTACTTCTCGAACAAGGAGGATCTCCTCCGCGCCCTGGTGGCCGAGGCGGGCGCCGAGGCCACCGACCTCTACTCCGACCTGGTGACCCGCCGGATGGACGGCGTCGCCTGGGACGACATCCGGGTCTGGATCGGGCGCTACTCCGCCCTCTGGATGCGCTACGCCCCGTTGATGCGGGCCTGGACCGACCTGGCCACGATCGACCCGGAACTGGGCGCCCAGATGCGCAAGACAGTGGACATGATGTCGGGGGCGATGGCCGCCCGGATCAAGGCGAACAACCCCCGGCTGAAGGTCGACCGGCTGGCCGCGGGGGTGGCCATCCTGGCGATGATCGACCGCTTCCACTACTTGCGGGAGTTCGTGGGCGACCAGGTGGACGACGACGCGCTCGACACGCTCACCACCAACGTCCACCGGGCGCTGTTCGACACTTCGCGGCCGGTCTGATAAGCAGCCTCCGCGCCCGACGGTCGGGGGGGTGAACGGTTCGGCCCGCCATGCCGATCGGGACGACGGCCCGGCCGCGACCTCTTCGCCCAAGGAAAGGATCCCCACCGCGATGACCTCTTCCCGACGCCCACCGGTGACCGTGGCCGTCCGACGACCGTGACGGGTCCCGCGGTCGCTTCGGGGGTCCGGTTCGATCTGCGGCGAGCGCCCTTCGCCGAGATACCCGAGGCTGCGCAGTACACGGCGTGCCTCGAGATGGCGCGCTGGGCCGACGAGCGTGGCTTCCAGGCGATCACGATCTCCGAGCACCACGGCGTCGACTTCGTCTCCGCGCCCACGGTGCTCGCCGGGCTCCTGCTGGGCACGACGCGTCGGGCGCACGTCACGGTCGGGGCGCTGCTCGTCCCGCTGCACGACCCGATCCGCCTGGCCGAGCAGATCGCCACGCTCGACGTGACGAGCGGGGGAAGGTTCACGATCGTGGCCGGCCTCGGCTACCGGCACGACGAGTTCGCCATGGCCGGCGTGGCCCGAGATCGGCGGGGCTCGATCTTCGAGGAGCATCTCGACGTCCTGCGGCGAGCGTGGACGGGCGAGCCGTTCGATTGGCAGGGCCGAACCGTCGTGGTGCGGCCCACGCCGACGAGCCCCGTAGAGCAGCTGATCTGGGTGGGCGGCTCGGTCCGCCGTTCCGCGGAACGTGCGGCACGGCTGCGGCTGCCCTTCTTCACGATGTCGGTCGACCCGGTGCTCGGCGAGGTCTACCGCGAGGAGTGCGAGAAGGTCGGGTACGCGAACGGCGCCTTCATGTACCCGACCGGACCAGCCTTCGTGCACGTGGCGGAGGACCCCGACCGGGCATGGGAGGCCATCGCGCCGTACGCCCTCTACGACGCGATGTCCTACCGGACCTGGCAGACGGGCGACCACGACAACCCCATCGCCGTGGACGCGACGACGGTGGACGGCCTGAAGGCCTCGGGGATGTGGGCCGTCGTGACCCCCGAGGAGTGCGTCGATCTCGCCCACCACCAGGGGTTCGTGTCGCTGCACCCGCTCATGGGCGGCATGCCACCCGAATGGGGCTGGGAGAGCCTGCAGCTCTACGTCGACCGCGTCCTCCCCCGCCTCTGAGGATCCGCATGGGACCCGCCCAGGACGGGGCGCACCGGTTCGCCCATCTGATGGCTCCGGGGCGCATCGGCACCCTCGAGTTGGCAAATCGCATCGTCCTGTGCCCCATGGGGCACCTCTTGGGGAACGAGGACGGTTCGGTCAGTGAGAACGAGGCTGCGTTCTACGAGGCACGCGCTCGCGGGGGCGCCGGCCTGCTCATCATGGGAACCGCCTGCGTGGCGTACCCGCGGGGGACGAACCACCAACGGATGCCGGCGGTGTCCGACGACCGGTACCTGCCCGGCATGCGGGACCTCGCCGACCGGGTGCACCGGCACGGCGCACGACTCGCCGCCCAGCTCAACTTCATGGGCGTGTACTCGTTCCTCGACATGCTCCACGGCCACCGGCGGCTGGTGCCCTGCGAACCGGAACAGCCCAGCCCCGACCGGATCAGCGCCATGATCACGCCGGACGAAGCGGCCGCGATGACCGCGCCCTTCATGGACCCGTCGGCCGAGCGCGGCTACAAGGTCGCCGACGAAGACGACATCGCCTGGGTGATCGACCGGTACTCCGAAGCCGCCGATCGCTGCCGGCGCGCCGGCTACGACGGCGTCGAGATCCACGCGGGCCACGGCTACCTCATCGACGAGTTCCTCTCGCCCCGCAACACACGAGGCGACCGCTGGGGCGGCACGATCGAGGGGCGCGCACGCCTTCTGGTCGAGGTCGTCCGGGCGCTCCGAGGCCGGGTCGGACTCGACTATCCCGTCTGGATCAGGATCAACGCCGCGGAGCGACATCACCAGGTCGGCGAGGGATTCGAGGACCAGTGCCAGGCCATCGAGCTGGCGATCGGCGCAGGGGTCGACGCCGTGCACGTCACTGCGTACGCCAACACGAACGTCGCGACCAACGCGACCGACTCCTACGCACCCCACGTGGTCGGCCCCCTGGCGGATCACGCGGCAGCCGTGCGTGCCCGCGTCGACGTCCCCGTCATCACCTTCGGCCGTTTCGAGCCCGACGAGGCCGAGCGCGTGGTCGCCGACGGCAAGGCCGACTTCGTGGCGATGGGCCGCAAGCTCCTCGCCGACCCCGACCTGCCCGCCAAGCTGGCGAGCGGGAGGGTCGACGACATCCGGCCGTGCATCTACCACTACCGCTGCCTCGGCAACATCGCCCTCCGCACGCCGGCCCGCTGCGTCGTGAACCCGGCGGCCGGTCGGGAGCACGACCTACGCCTCCAGACGACCCGCACGCCGAGACGTGTGCTGGTGGTGGGAGGGGGCCCGGCGGGCCTCGACGCGGCGCGCCTGCTCGCGCACATCGGGCATCGGGTGACGCTGCGCGAGGCGGGCACGCGCCTCGGGGGCATGCTTCTCGCCGCCGCGGCCACCGACCCGATCCTCGACGCCTACCTCGGGGGGCTGATCCGCCAGGTCGAGCGGGCGGACGTCACGCTCGAGCTGGGCTCCCCCGTCACCGTCGACACCGTTCCCGCCGGCGTCGACGAGGTCGTCGTCGCCACGGGCGCCCACTGGCCCGCCCCCACCGTCCCGACGGCCGGCGAGCGGCGTGTCCACTCACTCGCCGACGTCGCGGACTGGCTGCACACCGACGACGACACGATCGGCGACCGTGTCGTCGTCCTCGGCCACGGCAAGGCGGCCCTGTCCTTCGCGGAGCTGTGCCGAGGGCGAGGCCGGCAGACCACGGTCGTCGGCGCCGAGGGGTACTTCTGCGACGAGCTCGGCGCACCCGGGCGGTTCCGGCTCGTCGCCGACCTCGAGGCTTCCGGCGTCCGCCTCGTTGCGAACGCGACCGTGGAGGGGATCTCGAGCAACGGTGTGAGGGTGGTGTGCGGCGGCACCGCCGAGGAGCTGCCGGCCGACAGCGTGATCGGCATCAACTCCGAGCGACCTGCCACGACCCTGGCCGACGCCCTCCGGGCGAAGGGCATGGCCGCCCATGCGATCGGCGACTGTCACGAGCTCGGGTACATCGAAGGAGCGGCCGAGGGCGCCATGGCGCTCACCCTCTCGCTCCTCTGACCGACGCGACCGGCGGCGTCAGCCGCCGACGCGCACCTCCACCGAGGCGCCGGCCGCGGCCAGGTCGACCGACTCGTTGTCCTCGCGGTAGCGAAGGCCCTGCACGTTGAAGAGGGTCACCGACTCGCTCGCGATCGGGAACGGGCCCCAGTGCCACGTCCCGCGGTGGAGCACCAGGGCCTCGAGCGGCTCGAGCAGGAAGGCGGCGATGGCTCCCGCACCGTCGGGGCCGGCCGGCCCGGCGCCCGGCGCGGCCACCGCCAGCACGCACCGGTGGTCGAGCGGCATCAGGACCTGGGTGTGGGTGACGTGACGGTAGAGAACGTCGCAGCGAAGGCCGCCCGGCACCGCGGTCACCTCCTGGCGGGTGTGAGCGATCAGGTTGACGTGCGGGTCGGACCACTCGAAGGCCAGGCGGTACCGGCCGTCACCCGGGTCGGTGTCGGGGACCGGCAGCCAGCCGAAGGGTGCCCAGGCCTCGGCGGCCAAAGGCCCCGCCATCACGACGCGTACCGGCTCGGGCATGCGATCCCCTCCCTGACCTAACCTGTGTCCCCGGTCGCACAGTGTACGGAGCGGAGGTGCGAGGCGACATGGACGTGCGAAGCATCGAGGACGGAGCGCCGATCGTCGAGCACAACGGCACCACCCCGGTGTGGTGGATGGTGCCCGCCCGGGAGATGAAGGAGGTCACCGACGGCGGCTTCCTCGAGCTCGTCAACGAATTCGAGGTCGCTGGGGGCGGGGCCGTCGACCCCCATTCCCACCCGACCCACGAGTTCTATTACGTGCTGTCCGGCAGGGGGATCATGCGGATCGAGGACGAGGAGCGCGAGATCCGTCAGGGCGACCTCGTCTACATCCCGCCGGACAAGGTCCACACGCTCCGCCCGGTCAGTGACCACGCGCCCATCCACTGCTTCTGCTTCGCCCTCGGGGTGAAGGGCGCCGGTCCGGTGAACTACACCGATCACTGAGTGGCGCGCGTCCTGGTCACCCGCCAGCTGCCGGCGGCCGGTCTCGAGCCCCTCCACCAGGAGGGGCACACGATCGTGCAACGCCTCGACGACGAGCCGTTCTCCCACGACGAGCTGGTGGCCGCGGTCGGCGACGTCGACGGGATGGTCTGCCTGCTGACCGACCCGATCGACGGTGCGGTCCTGCGTGCCGGCGCCGCCGGGCGCCTCCGGGTCGTGGGCACCGCCGCCGTCGGCTTCGACAACATCGACGTGGCGACGGCCGCCGAGCTGGGGGTGGCGGTGTGCAACACCCCGGGGGTGCTCGACAAGACGACCGCCGACCTGGCCTTCCTGCTCATCCTGGCGGCCAGTCGGCTCGCCTCGGAGGCCGAGCGCGACCTGCGGGCCGGCCGGTGGGGAGGCTGGGGCTTCATGGACCACCTGGGGCGCGACGTCCACGGGACGGTGCTCGGGCTGGTCGGCTACGGCCGCATCGCCCGGGAGGTCGCCCGCCGGGCGGAGGGCTTCGCCATGGAGGTGCTGCACCACGCCCGTCGGACCACCGGCTTCCCGGGCTACGTGGCCGGGCTCGACGAGCTACTGGCCACTGCCGACGTGGTCAGCCTGCACGTGCCGCTCACCGAGGAGACCCGGCGCCTCGTCGGGGCCCGGGAGCTGGGCCTCATGAAGCCGACGGCGGTGCTGGTCAACACCGCCCGCGGCCCCGTGGTCGACGAGGAGGCCCTGGCCGACGCCCTCGAGTCCGGTGGGATCTACGCCGCCGGGCTCGACGTGTTCGACGGCGAGCCGGTGGTCAACCCCAGACTCCTGGCCGCCCCGAGGACGGTGCTCCTCCCCCACATCGGCAGCGCCACCATCGGGACCCGGACGAAGATGGCGAGGCTGGCGTGCCAGGGGGTCTGCGACGTGCTGGCCGGGCGCACCGCCCCGAACCTGCTGCGGCCCTGACCCGAACCTCCGGCCCCGGTCGGCGCCCGCGAGGCGGGCTCAGGCGTCCCTGACGATCGAGACGTCGAGCCCGAGAAGCTCCACCGTGGTGGTGCCGGCCCGCAGGGAGTCGAAGAAGCCCGCCTCCTTGGCCGCCCGGGCGCGCCCGGCGGCCAGCACCTCCTCGACCTCGGCGGCGGGCACCACCACCACCCCGTCCACGTCGCCGACCAGCCAGTCGCCCTGCTCGACCAGCACGTCGCCGACCCGCACCGCCGTACCGACCGTGCCCGGCGCCCTCTTGTCGGCTCCCCGGAGGGCCGCCATGGTGGCGAACACCGGGAAGCGGTGGGCCTCGAGGGCGGCCACGTCGCGCACGCCGCCGTCGAGCACCAGCCCGGCCAACCCCCGGGACTCGGCGGCCGTGGTCAGCACCTCCCCCCAGTAGCCGCGCTCGGGCGTCAGCCCGACGTCGACGGCCAGCGCGTGCCCTTCTCGAGCGGTGGCCACGGCGGCATGGACGGCCAGGTTGTCCCCCGGGGTGCAGCGCACGGGGACGGCGGGGGCGGCCAGCGTGGCACCGGTCCACATCGGCCGCAGCCGCGGCCGCATGGTCCGGGCGCCCGACTCGCCGAGGGTGGCCGAGCCGAGCTCGAGCAGCGCCGCCGCCAGGTCGGTGGTCTCCACTGGGCCTCCTTGCCGCCGTCGTCCGGTGGGGTGCCGGCCCGGCGCGGCCACCGTAGTATCGGCGGCTGCCGCCGGCGCCACGGGGCCCGGCGCAGAGCGAGCCCGGGGTGGGCGATGGGGCAGTCGCAGCAGACCGGCACGGCCGGCAACACCGGCAACGCCGGCAACACCGGCAACACCGGCACGGCCGGCACCATGCTGGTGGTCACCCAGGTCTCCCCCTACGCGGACGGGCCGGCCGGGGTCCACGGGGTCCTCGGCCAGGCCGCCCGCGCCCTCGCGGAGCTGGCCGGGATGCACGGTCTGGGGGTGCGGACCGTGGCCGACGTCGCCGAGCTGTCGCCCGAGGACCTCGGCTCGGGCGTCCTGGCGCTCTTCACCATCGGGGAGACGCCCTTCGACCCCGCCCAGCGGTCGGCCGTCGAGGCCGCGTGGCGCGCCGGCCGGCTCCGGTTGCTCGGGGTGCACTCGGCCACGGACGCCTGCTACGGCTGGCCGGCCTACGGCGAGCTGCTGGGGGCCCGGTTCGACGGCCACCCGTGGACGCAGTCGTTCGAGGTCGACGTGGTCGACCCGGAGCACCCGGCGACCGCCCACCTCGGGGCGCGCTGGCAGTGGCACGACGAGGTCTACTTGTTCCGCGAGCTCGATCCCGACGCCCGGGTCCTCCTGGCGGTGGCCGACGGCGCCCTCGACCTGTCGGTGCCCGGCGGGCGCCGCCCGCCCCATGGCTGGCCACTGGCCTGGTGTCGCCGGCGCGGCGCCGCCCGCACCTTCTACTCCGCCCTCGGCCACTTCCCGGCCGCCTGGGAGAGCCCGGCCTTCCTTCGGCACCTCGGCGGGGGGCTCTCGTGGCTGCTCGAGGACCCGGTCCGCAGCGCGTGACGGAAGACCGGCCGCCGCCTACGCTGACCCGGGTGTTGCTGACGATCGTGTCAGAGAGCCGCGGGCCCGGCGGATGGCGGACGCCGTGAGCACCCTGCCCCAGCTGATGCCGGCCGCCGTGTACCAGGGCCCCGGCAAGGTGGTGGTCGAGGAGCGCCCGGTCCCGAGCCCGGGGCCCGGCGAGGTCCTGGTGGAGGTCGACCACTGCGGCATCTGTGGCTCCGACATCCACCTCCTGCACGAGGGTTGGGCCGGCGACCGTCCCGGACTGGTGGCCGGCCACGAGTTCACCGGCCGGATCGTCGCCCTGGGCGACGGGGTGGCCGGCTGGGCCACCGGCGAGGAGGTGGTGGCCGGGTCCTCGCCCCGCTGCGGGCGCTGCCGGCGCTGCCTCGAGGACAAGCCCTCGCAGTGCGAGAACCGCGACGGCTCGATCGTCGACGGCCACGACGGCGCCTTCGCCCGCTACGCCCTGGTTCGGGCGGACGCCCTGCTGCGGGTCCCCGAGGGGGTGAGCGCCCGGGAGGCCGCGCTGGCCGAGCCCCTGGCCGTCGCCCTGCACGCCATCACCCGCTCCGGGGCGGCCCGGGGTGACCGGGTGATGGTGATCGGCGTCGGTCCCATCGGGGCGCTGTCGATCGCCGCCCTGCGGGCCCGAGGGATCGGACCGATCCTGGCGGTGGAGCCGGCGGAGAAGCGCCGGCGGCTCGCCCAGGACCTCGGCGCCGACGAGGTGCTCGACCCCTCCGAGCTCGAGCTGTTCCCTCCGTGGGAGCCCGAGCGGATCGCCTCGCGTGCGGTGCACGCGGTGCTCGAGTGCTCGGGGAAGAAGGCGGCCATGGAGGCCGGATTCCAGCAGTTGCGGCGCGGGGGCACCATGACCCTGGTCGGGGCCGGCATGGAGGCGCCCAGCTTCGACCCCAACCGCCTCCTGCTCAACGAGCTGAACGTGTGCGGCTCCTTCGTCTACGACAAGGACGGCTTCGAGCAGGCCCTGTCCCTGCTGGCCACGGGCACCCTGCCGACCGACCTGCTGATCGAGCCCGAGGACGTGCCCCTCGACGGCCTGGGGGCCGCCCTGGGGGCGCTGGCCCGGGGCGAGGTCGCCGGGAAGGTGATGGTCGTGCCCCACCACGACGGGTTCTCCGGCTGATGGCCCACCCCTACTACCCGTCGGGCAACCCCCGCTTCAACCACGTCGCCCTCAGCCTGCCGGCGGAGCTGCTGACCGAGGAGAGCCGGAGGGAGATCTGCGCCTTCTGGTCCGAGGTCTTCGGCTTCGACGAGATGCCGGGGATGACCATCGACCGCAAGCGCCTGATCCTGAGCTGCGTCCACTGGGACCAGTTCATCTTCCTCGTCTCCGAGGACGAGCCCATGCGCTGTCCCCGGCTCGACCACTTCGGCTTCTCGGTCGGCACCCTCCAAGAGCTCGAGGGGCTGCAGGCGCGGGCGAGCGCCTTCAGAGCCGGGGACGAGCGGGTCGACCTGATCGACCTCCACGACGACTACCAGGGACCCGTCAAGATCCACTCGCTCTACGTGCGCTACCTGCTGCCGATGATGTGCGAGGTGCAGTGGTGGGAGTTCACCGGATCGCCACGGTGACCTCGATCTCGACCGCCCCGCCTCGGGGCAGCGCCGCCACCCCGATCGCCGAACGGGTGTGGCGGCCCGCCTCCCCGAAGACCCGGTAGAGGACCTCGCTGGCCCCGTCGAGCACCGCCGGCTGCTCGTGGAAGTCCGGGGTCGAGGCGATGAAGCCAGTCACGGTCAGCACCCGGGTGATGCGGTCGAGCGAGCCGAGCGCCGCCTCGAGCACGGCCAGCGCGTTGAGAGCGCAGACCTCGGCCGCCGCCCGTCCCTGGTCCACCGAGACCCCCTCCCCGAGGCGCCCGAGGCACGTCAGCTCGCCGGCGATGCGCGGCAGCTGGCCCGACGTGCGGGCGGTCCGGTCGTGGACCACCACGGCGTCGAGCGGGTCGTGCGGCGGGTGGGGGCCGTGCAGGGTGAGGCCGAGCGCCGCCAGCCGGGCACGGACCCGGCCCTCCGTCACCCGTGGTGGCGCATGTAGGACTCGTAGATGGCGGCGAAGCTCTTGTCCACCTCCTCGGGGAGGTGGTGGACGGTCCCCAGCTGGGTCGCCCCCCAGATGATCTGGGCGCTCCGCTCGACCAGGGCCGTGATGTGGAGCACCCTGGCCGGCGTCGGCCCCACGGCCACCATCCCGTGGTTGGCGATGAGGGCGGCGCCCCGGCCCTGCAGGGCGGCCACCGCCTGCTTGCCGACGTCGTCGGTGCCGCTCATGGCGTACTCGGTCACCCGGACGTCCCCTCCGACGTAGATGGCGAACTCGTCGATGCAGGCCGGCACCGGTCGGTGGGCGACGGCGAACATGGTGGCGTGCACCGGGTGGGAGTGGATGACCGACCCGACGTCGTCGAAGCCCTGGTAGCAGGCGAGGTGGAGCAGCTTCTCGGAGGACGGCGGCCGGGTGCCGGACACCACCTCGCCGTTGAGGTCGATGACCACCAGGTCCTCGAGCGTCATCTCGCGGTAGTCGACCGACGACGGGGTGATGCAGATGTTGCCGTCGGGCTGGCGAGCCGAGATGTTGCCGGCCGTCCCCTCCACCAGCCCCTTCTCGAGCATCTCTTTGGCCGCCGCCAGCACGGCCTCGGCAGCGTTCTCCACGACTCGGGCCACGGCCGTACCTCCTGTCCCGTTCGGTCGTCCGGGCCACCCGTTGCCGCCGGGGTGGCGCCCGTCCGAGCCCGGCGCAACGCCCGGCCCGGACGATGGTACCGCCGCCCCGGCGCCATTGCCTGACGATCATGTCAGGGACGCAAGGCGCGGCACGTCGGGACCGCCCCCACTAATGTCGCGGCTGCCCGGCCGACGGCCGGACGACCGACCAGCCGTCGGAAAGCCTGTCGCAGCCAGGGAGGGTTCATGGACGTCCGTGATTCGATCTACATCAACGGTGAGTGGGTGCCGTCCACCGGCACCGGCACGCTCGAGGTGGTCGACTCGAACACCGAGGAGGTGTTCGCCACCATCCCGGACGGGAGCCCCGAGGACGCCGCCAAGGCGGCCGAGGCGGCGTCGGCGGCCTTCGAGAGCTGGTCCGCCACGGCGGTCGACGAGCGGTCCAAGCTCCTGGCCCGGGTGGCCGAGGGGTTGGCCGCCCGGCAGGACGAGGTGGCGGCCACGATCTCGCGCGAGGTCGGGATGCCGCTCTCCCTTTCCGGGCCCATCCAGGTCGGGCTCCCCATCCAGGCGCTGACCGACATCGCCCAGCAGATGAACGCCTTCGCCTGGGAGGAGGAGCTCGGCAACTCGCTCGTGGTGCGCGAGCCGGTGGGAGTGGTCGGGGCGATCACCCCGTGGAACTACCCCTTGTACCAGATCGTGCTCAAGGTGGCCCCGGCCATGGCGGCCGGCTGCACGGTCGTGCTGAAGCCGAGCGAGATCGCCCCGATCAACGCC
>DAHUYA010000095.1 GCA_027315445.1 Acidimicrobiaceae bacterium
GGCGGTCGGCGACGGGGCGCCGGGCTGCGCCGGGACCCTCGTGCCGGCAGGCAGCAAGGCGTCGAGCGCCGGCAAGGTGTCGGGCGCCCCGGTGGCCGCACCGGCCGACTCGACCTTCGGGGTCGCCCAGAACGGGCCGGCGGAGTCCCTGAGGCGCCCGGCCCCCGCCGGCCGCACGCTGGTGGTGGGGCAGGAGATCGTGGTGCGGCTTCCCGGTCGTCCCGGGGTTGCCTGGCAGCGCCCGGCCCTGCCGGTGGCTGGCTCCGTCCCCCCCTCGCCGTCGTACGGCACCCGACCCGCCGGGTCCGTTGCGCCGGCGCTGGCCGTGGTCCGCTTCCACCTCGACCGCTCGACCGGCACGGCGACCGCCACGCTGCGGGCCGTCGCCCCCGGCTCGCTCGTCCTGCAGGTGGTCGGCGTGACCGCCGGGCCGTGCAACCCCCCCGCCTTCTGCCCGGTCGGGGTGACGGCGACGTGGTCCCTGCCGGTGGTGGTGGCCGCCGGGACCCGGACCACGCAACGGAAGTCGGATCAGTAGCGACAACAGGGAGGAACGCGGTGAACGTTCGAAGGACATGGGTGTGGCTCGGCACCGGCGCCGCGGTCTTGGTCGCCGGCGGCCTCCTCGGGGCCGGCTTGTCCGGCGGTGCGGCGTCGGCCACCGGCACCGCCTTGTGCGGGTCGGGCGCCCCCACCCTGACGGTGCAGGGGTCCGGCACGGCCAGCGCGACCCCGAACCAGTTGACGGTGGACATGTCGGTCGACGCCAGCGGGGCGAGCGCGATCGGGGCCCTCGGTGCCGACGACGCCGCCACGACGGCGGTCGAGGACGCGCTGCGCTCGGGCGGGGTTCCCGCCCGGCAGGTCCAGACGACCGGCCTCAGCATCCAGCCCGACTACTCGACGCAGGGCGGCACGGTGGTCCTGACCGGCTACTCGGTGGACAACACGGTGGTGGCCGTCGTCACCGCCCTGTCCAAGGCCGGGCAACTGCTCGATGCCGTCGCCTCGGCCGGCGGGAACGACACCCGGATCGGCTCGATCAGCTTCGGTATGGTCGACCCGAGGCGGCTGCAGGACCGGGCCCGTCAGGACGCGGTCGCCCAGGCGGTCAGCCACGCCGCCGCCCTGGCGGCCGCCGCCGGCACCCGGCTGGCCGGCGTCTGCAGCATCTCCGACCAGGGATCGCCGGTCCCGAGCCCGGTCGGCTTGCCCTTCGCCCAGGCGGGGAACCTGGCGGTCAGGGCCCCGTCGGTCCCCGTGCAGGCCGGGACCGAGCAGGCCCAGGCCCAGGTGACGGTGGTCTACCGGCTGGCGTCCGGCATCTCGCGCTGACCGGCGCCGTCGGTCGCGATGGTGGCCGCCATGGCGGTCAGCGCGCTGCGGTCGGGCTTGCCGGTCCCGAGGACGGGCAGCCGCTCGAGGCAGATCACTCGCTCGGGCGCCTTGAAGCGGGCCACCCCCCGCTCGGCGAACCAGCGGGCGCAGGCGCCGGCGTCGATCCGGCGGCGGGCGACCAGGAAGGCGGCCACCCGTTCGCCCATCACCGGGTCCGGCACCCCGACCACCACCGCCTGGGCGACGTCTGGGTGGGCGACCAGGACCGCCTCCACCTCTGCGGCGTAGACGTTCTCGCCGCCCCGGATGATGAGGTCGCGGAGGCGCCCGGCGATCCGGAGCCACCCGGCGCCGTCCACCGAGGCCAGGTCGCCGGTGCGGAACCAGCCACCGCGGGCCACCGCGGCCTGCGTGCGTGCCCGGTCGGTGTAGCCGGCGAAGAGCTCGGGCCCCCGGACCCAGAGCTCGCCGACGTCCCCCGGGTCCCGCGTCCGGCCGCTGCCCAGGTCGGTCACCGCCAGCTCGACCCCCTCGAGGGCCCGGCCGTCGCTGTCGCGCCCCCGCGCCGGCGGGTCCCCGTCGGTGGTGGTGGCGACCATCGGCGCCTCGGTCGAGCCGTAGGTGCGCTTGACGACGCAGCCGAAGGCCTCGGCGGTGGCGTCCACGAAGGCCGGGGACACGGGCGCGCCCCCGCAGGAGATCAGCCGGAGGGTCGAGGAACGACCCCGGGCGCCGTGGCCGGCCGCCGATGCCATGGTGACGAAGAAGGTCGGCGGCCCGGCCAGGAAGGTGACCCGTTCGATCCCGACGAGTGCCGTTGCCTCCTCGGGGTCGAACCTGGGCATCAGCACGGCCTTCAGCCCGGCCGCCCCGGCGACCAGCACCCCGTTGAGCATCCCCGACACGTGGGCCAGGGGGGCCGGGGCGAGCACGGCGTCGCCCGGCTCCAACCCGTGGACGGCGGCCATCCGTCTGGCCTTGCCGGCCAGGGCGCGGTGGGTGTGCAGCACGGCCTTGGGGGTGCCCGACGAGCCCGAGGTGAACAGCACGGCGGCCACGTCGGCCCCGCGAACCGGCACCGCCCCCCGGGGCACGACCGGCCCGTCGAGCCGGTCGAGGAGCGCCTCGAGCCCGGGGGAGCCCGCCGGCAGAGGCGGCACCGACTCGGCCACCTCGACCTGGGCCAGCGCGGCGGCCGTGTCGGCCGGGCCGAGCGTGTGCAGCACCGGCGCCGCCACCGCCCCCAAGCGCCAGCAGGCTCGCAGCAGCACCACGGCGGCCGCCGAGTTGGGGAGCTGCCAGGTCACCACCTGCCCGCGCCGCACCCCCCGGCCGGCCAGGCCGCCCGCCACCCGCCCGGCCAGGTCGTCGACGGCGCCGGCGTCGAGCCGGAGCCGGCCATCGACGACCTCCGAGCCCGGGGTCCCCAGCACGTCGTCGAGTGGCGGGACCTGCCAGAGGCCCCCCGGCTGCCGGTAGCGACGGGCGTGGGCCGGCACCCAGGTGGCATGGATCGGGCGGGGTCCGCGGTCGGCTGGCATCGGGGAGAGTCTGGCAGTGGCCCCCCGGTCCTTGGCAGCATCGGGGTCGTGCCCCGGGCGTCGTCGGAGTCCTCGCAGGGGCCCTCGCAGGGGCCCTCGCCCGAACCGCTCGACATCGGCCCACTCGGGCTCGAGGACCGCCCGGCACTCTTCGACATCTTCGAGGACGTGGTGGCCTCGGGGGACGGCTACCCGCACCGGCCGCCGCTCACTGCCGCCGACTTCGAGGCGACCTGGTCCGGTCCCTCCGTGACCACGGTGGGCGCCCGCCGGGGCAGGACGCTGGTCGGTGCGTACTACCTGCGTCCCAATTTCGTCGGGCGCGCCGCCCACATCGCCAACGCCGGGTACGTGGTGGGGCGGCGGTGGCGGCGGGAGGGGGTCGGCCGGGCGCTCGTGGAGGACTCGATCCGGCGGGCCCCCACGCTCGGGTTCGACGCCATCCAGTTCAACCTGGTCTTCGCCTCCAATCCCGCCCGTGCCCTCTACGAGCGCCTCGGCTGGCGCGAGGTCGGGCGGGTGCCCGAGGCGGTCGACGGTGAGGATGCCGTCGTCTACTGGCGAGCCGTCCCCTGAGTCCCCTCTGCGCCCCCTACCACTCGGCCCAGCCGTGCGGGCTCACCGAGCCGCTGATCGTGCGGGGGTCGACCGGCTGACGGGAGTTGCCCGCCTGGTAGACGGCGAAGCACAGCTGCAGCACCTTGGTGGCCTGCTCGGCGGTCATCTCCGCCGGCCCCCCGGTGAGGAGCGCGTCGACGAAGTGGGCCGACGAGCGGCGGAAGCCCGTCCCCCAGTCGGCGTCGACGTCGGAGAACGCCACCATCGAGCGCTCCTCGACCTTGCCCCGGTAGAGCATCACCGGGGCAAGGTCGAGCAGCTCGCCGGTGTAGCGCGTCACCCACAGGAACCCCTCGTCCCCCTGCACCTCGAAGAACTCGTCGGCGCCGTAGTAGGAGCTGCGCAGCCACATCTGCGGGGCGTAGCTCACCTCCATGGAGCCGAGCAGCTCGGGGTCCTCGTACTCGAAGATGACGTTGCACGGTTCGAAGAACAGGTCGCGTCGGCGCAGCGCGGCCTGCACGGACACGATGTCCTGATCCGCCAGCCACAGGGCCATGGCGTACTTGTGGACCATGTCGTCGAAGAGGTGGCCGCCCGGTGACCGGCGGTCGAGACGCCAGCCGTAGCCCTCGGGCCGCAGGTCGCGCTGGAACTGGGCGTCGGTCTGGCCGACGACCGTGCGGATCCGGATGTTGGTGGGCTTGCCGATGGCGCCCTCGGCGATCAGCTCCTTGGCCCGCTCGAGCGGCGGGTAGTGGTAGAAGCACTCACCCACCCGCAGGGTCCGGCCGGCCGCGTCGGCGGCCGCGGCCATGGCCCGGCATTCCTCCACGGTGTTGCCGAGCGGCTTCTGGCACGACACGTGCTTGCCGGCCTGCAGGGCGGACACCACGTGGTCGTGGTGCAGGTGGGTCGGGGTGAGGACCTCGACCGCGTCGACGTCGTCGTCGGCGAGCAGGGCGTCGAGGTCGGTGTAGACCTTCGGGACGTCCCATTCCTCGGCGGCAGCCTTGGCCAGCTCGGCCACCGGGTCGCACACCGCGACCACGTCGCAGCGGTCGTGCTCGAGGTAGCCCGGCACGTTGAGCTTGGCGATGTTGCCGCACCCCACCCCGCCGAGTCGCACCCGGTCACCGGGGAGGGATGCACCTGACATGGGCGTCAGTGTACGGCCCGCGAGCGGCCGTCCCGTGTCTCGGGCCACCACGACGTGGCGCGCTCCACCGGCGAGGGTCCGACGACGAGTGAGACGTTGGCGCGAAGGGGGGCTACCTTGTCCCGGTGCCCGTCTGGCTGACCGACCAGGAGTACCGGGTCCTCGAGTCGGTCTGCGCCCGGCTGGTGCCGGCGATCGGCGCCCGACCAGGGGCCCGTGAGGTCGGGGCGGCCGACTACATCGACCGGCTCCTCGGCGCCTTCCTGTTCGACCCCCCGCTCATCTGGGCCGGTGGCCCGACGTCGGGCCGGGCCGGGGGCGAGGCCGCCTTCGGGCGGTTCCACCGGCTGACCCGGCTCGACGAGCTGGCCTGGCGGACCAGGATCGAGGGCTCCCGGGGCATCCCCGAGCGGGAGTTCAACGGACCGGTGGCCGGGCTGCAGCAGCGGTACCGGGAGGGGCTGGCCGAGCTGGGACCCGGGTTCTGCGATCTCCCCCCCGAGGAGCAGGACGCGGCGCTGCGGGGCCTGCCCGAGCTGGTCGACCTCGTCTACGGGCACGTCTGCGAGGGGATGTACGGCGCGCCCGAGTACGGCGGGAACCGGGACGGCGCGGGGTGGGCCGGCATCGGTTTCGCCGGCGACGTGCAGCCGCGGGGATGGACCGACGCCGAGGTGTCCGGCCCGTGACGGTCGACGCGGTGGTGATCGGCTCGGGGCCGGGCGGCTCGGCGGCGGCCGACGTGCTGACCCGTGCCGGGTGGTCGGTGGTCATCTTCGAGAAGGGCCGCAACCACCTGCTCGACCCCGGCGACCCGACCAGGCCGGCGGCGGACTACTCCAACGACGAGATCAAGTTCATGCACCGCCACTTCCTGGGCCCGGACCCCTTCCTCGAGCCGCGCACGTTCCGCACCGGGCCCGAGGAGGGCGAGCGGTCCCACGTGGGCGAGGTGAACTCCATCCCCTCCACGGTGGGGGGCGGCGGGACCCACGCCGACGGCAAGGTCCCCCGCTTCCGAGAGGACGACTTCCGTCTGCTGTCCACCCTCGGCCCGCAGCCGGAGGCGGCGGGGGCCGACTGGCCGATCGCCTACGAGGACCTCGAGCCCTACTACGCCGAGGCGGAACGGGCCGTCGGGGTGGCCGGCGAGGCGGGCGCGAACCCCTACGCCGCCTGGCGGTCGGGCCCCTATCCCATGCCCCCGGGCCCCCCGATGTACGGCGCCACCCTGTCGGCGGCGGCCGCCGAGAAGCTGGGCTTGCATCCCTACCCGGCGCCCACGGCCGCCAACAGCGTCCCCTACGACGGTCGCCCGGCCTGCAACAACTGCGGGTACTGCTCGTTCTTCGGCTGCCCGATCCACGCCAAGGGTGACCCGGTGGCCCTGCTCACCCGGGTGATGGCCACCGGTCGGGCCGAGCTGCGGCCCGAGACCTTCGTCTCGCGGATCAGGACGTCCGGCGGGAGGGCCACGGGGGTCGACTTCATCGGGCCCGACGGGGTCGAGCGGTCGATGGGCGCCCGGCACGTGGTGGTGGCCGGGGGCGCCGTCGAGACCCCCCGCCTGCTGCTGCTGTCGGGGATCGAGCACCCGCTGGTCGGGCGCCACCTGATGGTCCACTTCCAGACGATCGCCGTGGGGATGATGGCCCAGCGCCTCCACTCCCAGCGCGGCCGGGCGGTGACCCACGTGCACGACGACGCCATCGTGGGCGACGAGGCGTCGCGCCGGGCGGCCAGGGAGGCCGGTCTCCCGTGGATGCGCGGCGGCATGGTGGAGCACGGCGGCGCCTCCCTGCCGATCGTGGAGGCCAAGATCTACCCCTGGGGCGAGGCCCACCAGGCGCTGATGGCCGACTCGCCGCTGCGCGAGCGGCTGTGGGCCTTCATCATGCAGGGTGAGGACCTTCCCTACCCGGACAACCGGGTCGACCTCGACCCCGCGGTCCGCGACGTGCGGGGCTTCCCGGTCGCCCGCGTCACCTACCGCGGGCGCCGCCACGAGCTGGCGGCCTCGGCCCACCACGGGGAGCGTCTGCAGGCGGTGCTGCGCGAGATGGGAGCCGGGTGGACCGCCGTCACCACCTCCCCCGGCACCCGGCATGTGGGCGGCGGGACAACGCCGGTGCCCGAGAGCCGCCACGTGATCGGCACGACCCGGATGGGCACCGACCCGGCCACCTCGGTGGTGGACTCCTGGGGCCGGGTGCACGGCCTCGAGAACGTGGTGGTGGCCGACTCCTCGGTCTTCGTCACCGCCTCCGGCTACGGGCCGACCCTCACCCTGGTGGCCCTGGCCGCCCGGGCGGCCGCCGGGCTGGCGGGGACGACCCTTCCGGTCGTCGGACCGGTCAACGGAAGCGGGTGAGCAGCATGGCGCCGGCGATCGGCCCCCCGCCGTTGGCCACGGCCGCCACCTCGGGGTTCCCCGGCACCTGACGCTCGCCGGCCTCCCCCCGCAGCTGCAGGCAGGCCTCGTGGAGGAAGCCGAAGCCGTGGAGCCGGCCCCCCGAGAGCTGCCCGCCGGCGGTGTTGAGGGGCAGCTCGCCGTCGAGGGCGATCCGCCGGCCGCCCTCGACGAAGGGGCCGCTCTCGCCGCGCCCGCAGAAGCCGAGGGCCTCGAGCCACACCATGGCGAGGATCGAGAAGCCGTCGTAGAGCTCGGCCACGTCGACGTCGCCGGGCCGCAGGTCGGTGCGCTCCCACAGCGACGCCCCGGCGTCGCGGGCGGCCATCGTGGTCATGTCGTCGAACTGGTCCCAGCTCGGGCGGCCCCGCAGGGCGGTGCCCACCGCGTCGACCTGGCAGGCCGGGTGGGGGGTGTCGGGGGCGTAGTCGACGTGGGAGACGACCAGGGCGGTCGAGCCGTCGCACGGGGCGTCGCAGTCGAACAGGCAGAGCGGCGAGCTGATGGTCCGGGCGGCCAGGTAGTCCTCCATCGACAGGGGCTCGCGGTAGATGGCCGCCGGGTTGAGGGAGGCGTTGCGGCGCCCGTTCAGGGCGATCTGTCCGAGCTGCGTGCGGGTGAGGCCGAACTCGTGGATCCGGCGCTGGGCGACCAGGGCGAGCCAGTTGACGGCCGACACCGCGCCGAAGGGCAGGGTCCACTGCAGGAAGCCGGAGAACCTGGGACCGCCCCCACCCCCGCCGCCCGACCCGCCGATGCCCTGCCGGCCACCGCTACCCTGGGCGGTCGACTCGGTGACCGTCCGGTAGACGAGCACGTGACGGGCCAGCCCTGCGGCCACCGCCAGGCAGGCGGTGATGACCGAGCGCATCTGGCCCGGCCCCTCGCCGCCACCGTCGTGCCAGTTGAGCCGGAGGCGGAGGGCGTCCTGCACGTCGGGGGAGGGCGGGCCGGCGAAGCCGCCGCCCCCGGCGCCCATGCCCGGGTAGGTGGCCAGCCCGTCGATGTCGTCACGGGTGAGGCCGGCGTCGGCCACCGCGGCCAGCGCGGCCTGCACCGTGAGGTCGAGGTCGCTCCGGCCGAGCCGGCGGCCGACCTGGGACTGGCCGATCCCCGAGATGACCGCCCGCCGCTCGAGCGGCTCGGCGGCGCTCACCGGGAGCCTCCGGGCACCGGCCGGAAGAGCGGCAGGTAGACCTCCTCGTGCTGCTCGAAGGTCACCTCCACCGGCATGCCGATGTGGACCTCGTCGTCGCCCACCCCCACCAGGTTGGTGGTGAGCCGGACGTCGGGCTGCTCCTCGATGGCCACCAGGGCGACCACGGAGGGCTCGGCGCCGGGGATCCACTGCTGATGGTTGACGGTGAAGGAGTGGACCGTCCCCCGTCCGCTGACCGGCCGGGGCGCCACGTCCGGCGAGAGGCACGCCGGGCAGCACGGTGCCGGCGGATGGACGATGGTGCGGCAGGCGTCGCAGTGGAGGAACCGGAGCAGCCCGTCGGCGCCGCTGGTCCAGAAGAACCCGCTGTCGCCGTCGGTGCGCGGCAGCAGGCGGAAGGGAGGTCCGCTGGCGGTCACGGCCGGCGACCCTAGCGGATCGCCCGACGGGCCACGGGTCCGCCGCTCAGCCGGCCGCCGACCGGATGGCCAGCCGGGCGATCTTGTCGCCGGCCAGGGTGAACACGTCGTCGAACACGGCGTCGGCCCCGCCGAGCCGCACGTCGATCCGGACCTCCGCCCGGTCGCCGTCGACGGTCACCGGCCCCGGACGCGGCAGCAGGTCGGTGAAGCAGAACGCCCCCTCGGCGTAGAAGCGGGCGATGGCCCCGTTCCCCTCGACCAGGGTGCCGCCGGCGTCGAGCACGGCGTGGGGTGCGAAGATCCGCTCGAGGCCCGCCCGGTCCCGCAGGGTGACGGCGGTGAAGTAGGCGTCGACCACGCCGAGCTGTCCCCGGCGGCGGGGTGGCAGCCCGTAGGCACAGGCGGCGTTGGCGCCGAGCACCCTGGCCTGCACGTCGGGGGCGCAGGGGGCCACCGTCCGGCGCAGGGCGGCCACCGCCCCGGGGAAGGTGGCGTCGTGGTGGGGATAGTCCGAGCCCCACACGATGCGCTCGCCCCCGACGAAGGGGACCAGGGCGGGCAGGGCCGACTCGTCGACCTCGAAGCTGATCCAGCACTGCCGGGCGAAGTACTCGCTCGGCCGCAGGGACATCGAGGGGCAGTAGGCGCCGAAGCCCTTGGCCTGCTCGTCGAGCCGCTCGAGCCAGAAAGGCAGCCAGCCGCCGCTCGACTCGAGGAACACCACCTTCAGCCCGGGGTGCCGGTCGAGCACACCGAAGGCCACCAGCTGGGCGAACGCCAGCATCTCCTCAAAGGAGTGGGAGACGGCGTGGAGCACGAGGGGGTTGAACGGGCGGTCCGACCCGAGTGTCGGGATGGTGACCGAGCTGCCCTCGTGGACCCCCACCGGCACCCCGAGCTCCTCGGCCGCCTCCCAGACGGGCTCGTAGGCAGGGTCGCACAGCGAGCGCCCGCAGCAGGGGTTGGGCCGCACGAAGGCGGCCCGGAAGCCGAGCTGGTCCACGCTGCGGCGAAGCTCGGCCACCGCGGCGGCCGGGTCGTGCAGCGGGAGCATGGCCGCCCCGAACAGCCGGGTCGGGTCGGCGGTGCAGTAGCCGGCCAGCCAGTCGTTGTAGGCGCGCGCCAGGGAGACGACGGGGCGGGGGTCGTCGAGGGCCCAGAAGTAGAGACCGATCGAGGGGTAGAGCACGGCCTGGTCGATCCCCTCTGCGTCCATGTCGCTGAGGCGCCGCACCGGGTCCCAGCCGCCGGGGTGAGCCTCTTCGAGCGGGGTGTAGCGGTCGGGGTCGCCGAAATGGGACCCCGGCGTGGCCAGGGTGCCGAGCGGGACGGCCAGGACCTCGGTGTCGCCCACCACCACGTGCTCGTAGCCGTGCCGGTCGCGGGTGATGCGGGGACGGTGCTCCTCGGGCACGTCCGCCCAGGCTCGGCGGGGCTCCACCACGTGACCGTCTGCGTCGACGACCGCGGTGGCGGGGGTCGCGGTCACGGCGCCCGCCAGTCGTCATGCTCGGGGAGCGGGTGGCGGAAGAGTCGGCTGGCGTTGCCGCCGGCGATCGCCCGGAGCTCGTCCTCGGGCACCCCGGCGAAGGTGGTCGACAGCACCGCCTGGGTGTCCGGCCAGGTGGAGTCGGCGTGGGGGTAGTCGCTCTCCACCATGATGTGGTCGAGCCCAATGGTGTGCCGCAGCACCACCAGCGACGGGTCGTCGATGCTGCAGAACCAGAAGCTGCGCCGCAGCACGTCGCTCGGCTTCATCCCCTCCGGCCAGCGGATGTGGTCCTCGGCCGAGGCCGAGTGGTCGACCACGTAGTCCACCCGGTCCATCAGCATCGGCACCCACCCCATGCCCCCCTCCGAGAGGGCCACCGCCAGGTCGGGGAAGCGAAGCGGCACCCCCGACCACAGCCACTCGGCAGCCGCCAGGAACCCGTTGATCGGGAACAGGGTGGGGAGGAGCTCGAAGGGCGGGTTGGGGGAGGGCACCGGCGCCCACGAGGAGGCGCCGGTGTGGAGGCAGACCACGGTGGCGGTCTCCTGGCAGGCGGCGAAGAAGGGGTCCCAGTGGTCGGTGAAGATCGAGGGCAGCCCGAGGTGGGAGGGGAACTCGGGGAAGCTGACCGCCTTGAAGCCCCGGCCGGCGTTCCGGCGGACCTCCTCGGCCGCCACCGCCACGTCGGCCAGCCAGGGCAGCTGCAGCGGGATGATGCGCTCGGGGTAGGTGCCCGCCCAGACCTCGAGGTGCCAGTCGTTCCACGCCCGGATGCAGGCCAGCCCGAGGTCGGGGTCCTTGGAGCGGGCGAACACCGCGCCGCAGAACCCGGCCACGAGGGACGGGAAGCACAGCGAGGCCCAGATGCCGGCGATGTCCATGTCGGCCACCCTGGCGTGGATGTCGTAGCAGCCCGGCCGCATGTCCTCGAAGCGGGCCGGGTCCATGCTCCAGTCCTCGCGGCGCCGCCCGACCACCGCGTTCAGCCCGACGTTCGGGTAGAGCCCCCCCTCGTAGGCCCAGGCCTCCTGGCCGTTGGGCAGCTCCACCACCCTCGGGCCCTCCCCGGCCATCCGCGCCGGCAGCCGGCCTTCGAAGAGGTCGGGCGGCTCGATCAGGTGGTCGTCGACCGAGACGATCGGGACCCGGATCGGGCGGGGCTCGGGGTCGGGCAGCAGCGTGGCCGACCCCGCCGGCACGGGTGTTCCCGGGCCGCTCCACCTGCCGCCGCCGGTCGCGCTGCCCGTCGTCACCGTTCGCCTCCGTGGTCGCGGCGCTGCGCGCCGGGCCCGACGTTACCGTCGGGCACCCTGACGGCGCCCGGCCCCCGGCGTGGGTGGCGCTATCCATGACATGATTGTCATGTCAGGGGGTTCCACCGGGCCCGCTCCTGATCCGGGGGCGGGCCCGGTCTCCCACCGCCGGAGGTGCCCATGGTCGAGACGCACGGACTGGTGACCGACGGGGGGGCGCTCGCCGGCACTGCAGGGCGCCCCGGGGCCCGCACCTCGGCGGTGGCCTTGTGATCGACCTCGCGCTGCGCGGGGGCACCGTGATCGACGGGACGGGCGCCCCCGGTCGCCAGGCCGACGTGGGGGTGGCCGGGGGGAGGATCGTCTCGGTCGGCCGGCTCGACGACGAGGCGGCCGCCGAGATCGACGCCGACGGGCTGCTGGTGGCGCCGGGGTTCGTCGACCTCCACACCCACTACGACGCCCAGCTCTTCTGGGATCCCGGGGCCAGCCCGTCGACCCTGCACGGGGTGACGACGGTGATCGGCGGCAATTGCGGGTTCTCGCTCGCCCCCGCCGGCCCCGAGAGCGCCGGCTACCTGACCCGGATGATGGCCCGGGTGGAGGGGATGCCGCTGGCCGCGCTGGAGGAGGGGCTCGACTGGCGTTGGCGCTCGTTCGGCGAGTGGCTGGACCGGTTGGAGGGCTCGGTGGGGGTGAACGCCGGGTTCCTGGTCGGGCACTCCACCCTTCGGCGGGCGGTGATGGGCGAGCGGGCGGTCGGCGGAAGAGCGACCGAGGAGGACGTGGCGGCGATGGTGGCCGCGCTGCACGGTGCGCTCGGGCAGGGCGGTCTCGGGTTCTCGAGCTCCCGGGTGTCCACCCATCACGACGGGGAGGGCCAGCCGGTCCCGTCACGGGCCGCCGACCGGCCGGAGCTCGAGGCGCTGGCCGCGGCCGTCCGGTCCCATCCGGGGACCACGCTCGAGCTGATCGTGCAGGGGTGCCTGAACGGCTTCGAGGAGGAGGAGGTGGACCTGATGGCCACCCTCTCCCTGCTCGCCGACCGGCCGCTC
The DNA here is from genome assembly GCA_027315445.1 of Acidimicrobiaceae bacterium. Lineage (GTDB taxonomy): Bacteria > Actinomycetota > Acidimicrobiia > Acidimicrobiales > RAAP-2 > DAHUYA01. Next base: position 12,388 of record DAHUYA010000095.1, read on the forward strand.
AACTGGAACGTGCTCGGCGTCTCGGCCCTCGGCCGGGAGCGCACCGCACACCAGCTGGCTGCTTCCAGCGCCGCCGCCGCCCGGGGGGCGGCGGTGCTGGCGCTGACCCTGCCCCACTCGATGCGGGTCCGGCTCAGCTTCGAGACCGGCGCCATCCTCGACGGGCTCCCGGGCTGGCGCGAGGTCTTCGCCCTCCGGCCCGAGGAGCGCCTGGTCGCACTGGGCGACCCGTCGCTCCGCCAGAGGATGGACCGGGGCGCCCGCAGCGAGGAGGCCGGCATCCTGCGCCACCTGGCCGTGTGGGAGCGCCTCGAGATCACCGAGACCTTCGACCCCGCCAATGCCGAGTGCGAGGGCAGGACCGTGGGCGAGGTGGCGGCGGCGCGGGGACAGGAGCCGTTCGACGCCCTGCTCGACATGGTGGTGGCCGACGGGTTGCGCACCGGCCTACGGCCCCCGATGGGGGAGACCGAGGCGGACTGGGTGGCGCGGGCCGAGGTCTGGCGCGACCCCCGGGCCGTGGTGGGGGGGTCCGACGCCGGAGCCCATCTCGACACCATGTGCGGCGCCGTCTACACCACCGCCCTGCTGGCCGAAGGGGTCCGCCGGCGGGGGCTGCTCAGCTGGGAGGAGGCGGTGCGGCAGCTGAGCGACGTGCCGGCCCGCCTCTACGGCCTGTCCGGCCGCGGGCGGATCGAGCCGTGGTGGTGGGCGGACCTGGTCGTGCTCGACCCGGCCAGCGTCGGCCACACCGAGCAGCGCACCCGCGACGACCTCCCGGCCGGTGCGAGCCGCCAGTTCGCCGCGGCCGTCGGCGTCGAGCACGTGCTGGTGAACGGGACCGAGGTGGTGCGCCACGGGGCACCGACCGGCGCCCTGCCGGGACAGGTGCTCCGCTCGGGGCGGGACACCGGCACGGTGACCGCCGCCGAGGCGGCGGCGCCGCTGGTTGCCACCCGGCCCTGAGACCGAGAGGCCGCTGCTCAGCGGCGATCCACGTTCAGACGAGCGGGCCTGCGCCGCCGTCTGCGGCCGCCCGATCGAGCCCCAGGGCGAATCCCTCGAGGTAGAGGGCGGCGTCCCGTTGGCGGGGGAAGCGGTCGGCCAGCGCGTAGAAGTCCGGCGAGTGGTTGGGGTGGACCAGGTGGGCCAGCTCGTGGACGATCGTGGCGTCGAGCACCCAGTCGGGCACCTGGCGCAACCGGTGGGAGAGCCGGATCTCACGGCTTGCCGCCGAGCACGAGCCCCATCGCTTGCCCTGGTTGGTGACCCAGCGGATGGAGGCGGGCCGGACCCCGTCCACGTAGCGGTCGGCGAGCGAGACCGCCCGCTCGAAAAGGGCCCGGTCGGAGGTCGTGGCCTGCGGCCGCTTGGCCAGGACCCGGGCCACCAGCCAGTCGACCAGCTCCGCCCGGTCGGCCCGTCGCACGTGGGCCGGCACGATCACCACGATGGTGTCACCCTCCCAGAAGGCGGTCGCCGTCTTGCGTCGCCGGGCGCTGGTCCGCACCACCACGGGCGGGGTGAGCGGGTCGAGCACCCCGCCGGTCGGGGTCGGCCCGGTCGGCGCCGCAGGTCCGGGTGGCGCCGGGGGGCCGGGCGACGGGTCGTAGGTGCCCGGCCAGCGGAGGGGGAGGGGTGGGCCGACGGGCGGATCGGGCATCAGGACCATTCTGCAAGCTTCGCCGGGCGATGTGACCGGCGGCCACCGGATCGTCACCGGGCCGGGGTCGTCACCGGGCCGGCCGGCTCAGCGGGCCTGGCGGTCGAGCACCTCGGGGTTCACGATGTGGCGGGGACGGGCGCCGGCCAGCAGCCGGCACAGATCGTCGGCCACGGTGCGGGTGTGGTTGGTCTCGGTGTCGTACGTGGCGCCACCGATGTGGGGCGTGAGCACCACGGTCGGGAAGGCGGTGAGCGGGTGGGCCGGGTCGAGGAACTCGCCCTCGAAGTGGTCGAGCCCCGCCGCGCCGACCTTGCCCGACGACAGGGCGGCCACCAGCGCCTCGGTGTCGTGCAGGGCCGCCCGGGCGGGGTTGAGGAAGACCACCCCGTCGCGCATCTGCTCGAACTGGACGGCGCCGATCATCCCCCGGGTCTCCTCGGTGACCGGGGCGTGCAGGGAGACCACGTCGGACCGCTCGAGCAGCTCCTCGAGCCCGCAGGTGGCGTCCTCGGCGTACGGGTCGTAGGCGAGGACCTCCATCCCGAGCCCGCGCAGGCGCCACCGCAGGGCCCGGCCCACCGCGCCGAGGCCGACCAGCCCGGCCGTCCGGCCGGCTACCTCCCAGGCCCGGAACCGCTGGTAGGGGATGGTGCCGTCGCGGTAGATCTCGCCGGTCCGCACGTCGCGGTCGGCGGCCACGATCTGCCGGGTGGCGGCGAAGAGGAGCCCGACCGCCAGCTCGGCCACGGCGTCGGCGTTGCGGCCCGGCGCCCGCAGCACCGGGACGTCGGCCTCGGTGGCCCCGGCCACGTCCACGTTGGTGGGGTCACCCCGGCAGCTGACCACGGCCAGAAGCGGCTGCTCGTAGAGGGGGCCGGCGCACCGGTCGCTCTCCACGATCACGATCGACGTCCCCTCGTCGGCCACCCGGGCTGCCAGCTGCTCGGCGTCGTAGATCCGGAGCGCCGGCTGCTCGAGCCACGAGTCGAGGACCAGGTCGGCCAGCTGGCCGAGCAGGTCGAGGCCTGGGCCGCGCACGGCCGCGGTGACGAGCGCCTTCGGGCGAGAGGGTCCCATGTGCACCATAATGGCCTGCATATGACACTCGCGTCAGGCTCGGTCGTCGGGGGCCCCGCGGCGAGCAGCCGGTGAGCGAGGCGGTCGTGCAGCCGGTGGGCGGGCCGTGAGCGCACGGGGGGGGCGGCTGACGGTCGGGGTCGACGTCGGCACGACCTCGGTGAAGGCGGTGGTGGTGGACGCCGATGGGACGGTGCTGGCACGGGCGCGGGTGCCTCACCCCATCCTGACCCCGGAGGCGGACAGCCTCGAGCACGACGCCCGCCGCTCCTGGCACCAGGTGCCGCGGCGGGCGTTCGCCGCGGTGACGGCCGAGGTCTCGAGGCCGATCGCCGGGGTCGCCGTGTCGGCCATGGTGCCCTCGCTGACCGCCGTCGACCGCCGAGGGGTGCCGATCATCCCGGGGCTGCTGTACGGGGACGTACGGGGGCGCGAGGGCCTCGACGGTGACGGACAGGCCTCCCCGGGCCTGATGCCCGACGCCGAGGGCTTCTTGCGCTGGGCCATCGCCGAGGCCCCCGGCGCCGCCGGCTACTGGCCCGCCCAGGCGGTGGCCACCCACGCCCTGAGCGGCGTGCCGGCGGTCGACTCGGCCACGACCGGGTCGTTCGGCGCCCTCTACACCGGTGGCCACTGGAACCGGTCGGTGCTCGACCGGTTCGGGGTCTCCGAAGCCCAGCTCCCGGTGGTGGTGCCCATGTGCCAGGCCGGCGGCACGCTGCCGGGCGGCGACACGGTGTTCACCGGCGGCAGCATCGACGCGCTGTGCGACCAGCTGGTCTCGGGGGCGAGCGAGCCGGGGGACGTCCTCGCCATCTTCGGGGCGACCCTGGTGACCTGGATCGTCACCGACCGCTGGGTCGAGGCGCCCGGTCTGTTCACCGTGCCCCACACTGTCCCGGACCGGGTGCTGATCGGCGGGCCCAGCAACGCCGGCGCCCTGTTCGTCGACTGGGCCCGCCGGCTGCTCCGCCTGTCCCGGCAGCCACGGCCGCCCGCCGGGGTCGTGCAACCCGCGCCCTTCGCCGAGGACGACGGGCCGGCCGAGGCGCTCCGGCGAGGCGACCCGCGCCGGGTGCCGGTCTGGCTGCCCTACCTGCGGGGGGAGCGCAGCCCGTTCAACGACCCGTTGCTGCGGGCCTCGGTCCACGGCCTCGACATCACCCAGGACTCCTCGGCCATCGAGCGGGCCGCCTACGAGGCGAGCGGCTTCGTCATCCGGCGCCTGCTCGACCGGGCCGGGGTGGCCGCCCGCCGGGTGGTCGCCAGCGGCGGCGGCGCCCGGGTCGGACCCTGGATGGCCGGGGTGGCCGACGCCACCGGCCTGCCGGTCGACTGCGTGGCCGTGCCCGACGGCGCCGCCCTGGGCGCGGCCTTCGTCGCCCGGTTGGCGGCCGGGCTCGAGGGTTCGCTGGCCGACGCCGGCCGCTGGGCACGCACCGGCCGGCGCATCGAGCCGGACCCGGTTTGGGTGGGGCCGGCGACCGAGCGCTACCGGCGCTTCACCGAGCTCGGCCCGGGCACCTGAGGGCGGCCCGGGGACCTGAGGGGGCTCAGGGATTGGGGGTGAACGCCACCTTGAGGGCGCCGGTGGGCCCGGCCCGGGCGATGGCGCCCAGCGCGGCCGGCCACTCCTCGAGGGTGAAGCGGTGGGTCAGCATGGGCGTGACGTCGATCCGCCCGTCCGCCACGAAGTCGAGGTAGTGGGCGATGGCGTGCTTGCGGACCCCGTCCACCTCCTCGATGCCGAAGGCGTTGGAGCCGGTGATCGTCAGCTCCTTGAAGTAGATCGGCGTCCACTCCCACCGCCCGGGGGTGGCGACCCCGGTGTAGACGAGCCGGCCCCGCTCGGCCAGGACCCGGACGGCCACCTCGAACGTCTCCGGCTTGGCGACGCTGTCGTAGACGACGTCGATGCCGCCCGGATGGGCCACCGGCAGCCCCATGAACGGCGTGTGCAGGACCCCGCCCGACCACCGGGCCAGCTCCTCGACGACCGCCTCCCTGGGCTCGTGGTCGACCACCAGCGTGGCGCCGAAGCGGCGGGCCATGTCCCGCTGCGCCGGGAACCGGGCGACCACGGCCACCTCGACGTCGGGATGGAACGCCCGCAGGATGGCCACGCTGGCCAGCCCGAGTGCACCCGCTCCCCACACCAGCGCCTTGCCGCCGGTTCGGGGCGGGTTCCGGTGCACCGCGTGGAACGAGACGGCGAAGGGGTCGGCCAGCACCGCCTCCTCATCGGGGATCCCGTCGGGGATCGGGATGAGCATCGAGTCGTGGGCCGCCATGAGCTCGGCCCATGCCCCCGGCGCCTTGGTGATCACACCGAGATGGAGGCCAGGACCGAGGTTCTCGGTGGTGAAGTTCCAGCACAGGCTCAGGTCGCCTGCCTGGCACGGCGGGCAGTGTGGGGTCACCCCGCGCGGCCCGCAGGTGAGCCAGGGGTTGAGGACGACCCGCTGGCCGACCTCGACCCCCGTGGCCGCCGGCCCCAGCTCGGCCACCTCGGCCACCACCTCGTGACCCGGCACGTGGGGGAGGGACGAGAAGGCCGACATCGGGTTGTCCATGTCGCCGTCGCTGAAGTCCCCGAGCACCAGCTTCGAGTCCGAGCCGCAGATGCCCGACAGGAGGGGGCGGGTGACCACCCAGTCGGGTCGGATGGGGCGGGCGTCCTCGAGCTCGCGCAGCCCGAACGGAATGGAGGCGAGGAGGGTGTCGACCTCGTCGCCCGGCGTCGGCCGCGGCTCGCCGGCCGCAGGTGGCTCCCCGAACACGAGCGCCTTCACCCGGCCCGTCCCTCCGAACCTGCCGGGCCGGGGCCGGAGGTGGTCGCCCGGGCGACCGTCGCGTCGTCGAGCTCGTCGGTCGCCATCGCCCGCATGCCGGCGAAGAACGCGTCGGGGTCGGCCGTCTTCAACTCGACCACCGCCTTCATGTCGGGGAGATAGTGCTCGAACCGCTCCGAGTCGATGCAGGCGACGATCCCGGCGCCGACCTCCGGCGCCGGCACCAGAGGCCCCTTGTAGACCGGCGGGTCGTTGCCCGGCTGGTCCCAGATCTCGGTGTCGATGGCCCCCGGCAGGACGAGCTTGACCTGCACCCCGGTGCCGGCGAGGTCGGCCGCCATGGCCTCGCTCCAGCCGGCCAGGGCGAACTTCGAACCGGAGTAGGCAGCTTCGGTGGTGATGCCGAGGCGCCCCCCGAGGCTCGAGACGTTCACGATGGTGCCCGAGCCCCGCTCGAGCATCCGGGGGAGGACGGCCAGGCTCATGGCGACCGGCGAGAGGTAGTTGACCCGCATCACCCGTTCCACCTCCTCCATGGTCAGCCGGGTGACGGGGCGGCGCAGGGGGATGCCGGCGTTGTTGATCAGCACGTCGAGGTGGCCGTAGGCGTCCCAGATCTCGAGGGCGAGGTTCGCCGCCCCCGCCGGGTCGGCCAGGTCGGCCACCCAGCGGAGCGACCGTGGGGCGTTGGGCACACAGCGGGCGAGGACCTCGTCGAGACGGTCGATTCGCCGGGCCACCAGGGCCACCGTCGTGCCCTGCTCCGCCCGCAGCTCGGCCGTGGCGGCCCCGATGCCCGAGGAGGCACCGGTCACCAGCGCCACACGGTCACCCGGCGCGGGCAACCCTCGCTCGGTCATACGGCTCCTCCTTCGGCCAGCGCCGCCCGGCCGCTCAGGGGAACCGTCTGGTCGTACCGTTCGGCAGGTCGGCGGTGTGCCACCGCCCCTTCGGGGTGAGCGAGGGGACTTGAACCCCCGACCTCCAGGGCCACAACCTGGCGCTCTGACCAGCTGAGCTACGCCCACCGAGACCTTCAGTCTGGCACAACCCCGGGCGGGCTCAGCCTGCCGGGATCTTCCAGCCCATGCCCTCGGCGATCTCCTTGCAGGTCGGGCAGAGCGGGTAGCGCCTGGGATCGCGCCCGGGCACCCACACCTTGCCGCAGAGGGCCCGGACGGCCGTGCCGTTGACGATCCCCTCAACCACCGTGGGCCCGGTGGAGACGTACTCCCCCTGGTGATCGCCCTCCTTGGGCGTGTAGCCCTCGAGGACGATGTGGCTCATCCGCTCGTGGTCGCCATCCTCCAAAGTCGGGTCCGGCCGGGTGGGCGCCACCGTGGGGGTCGCCACGGTGCCCGGTTCGATCACCGTCATGGGTTCCACCCTATGGGCGGTGCGGCAGATGGCGGGGCGCACCGGCGGTACCGCGAGCATGGCCACGACGGCCCCGCCGCCGTTCCCGGCGGGATCGCCGGTCTCCGCGAACGAGTGCGAGTAGACAGTCGCGTTCCCGCCATGTAGAAGACCTCCCGTGGCGGCGGCGGCTCGGAGGTCGCCCCGGCACGACTGCACTGTCGGCAAGGCCCCGGAGGGGCGGACAAGGGGAAGAATTCCATGAAACTCCGTAAGGGCGGTCTCGTCGCGGCCGCCATCGCGTTCTCGGCGGGCCTGGCGTTCGCCACGACCGGCGCCGCCGGGGCCACCACGACCCAAACGGTGTTCCAGGGCACTCTCAGGGCCAACATCACGGGGGCGATCAAGTTCATTCCCGCCCTGACCCTGACCGGCTCGACCGGAACCGTGAAGGTCGTCACCAACGCCACGCTGTCGAACCTGAGCGGGACGACGATCTACAAAGGCACCACCATCACCGGGGGCAAGTACCACTCGGCCATCACCCTCCCGGCCGGTTCGAGCTGCACCAGCCTGGCGGGCGGCCTGCCGGCCAACACCGGCAAGGTGTCCTACACGTACACGGGCACGCTGCCGGCCGCACCGACCAAGGTGGCCTGGGGGAGCACCACGACCAACATCACCAGCACCCCGATCGAGGTCACGCTCGGAACTGCCACGGTGAAGGGGTCGTTCACCAAGCCCAGTGGCTCGTTGAGCACGGCCACGCTCTACATCAAGCAGAGCGAGAGCACGCTGCTCAGTGACTGCGAGACCACCGGTCTGGCCAAGCTGACCTTCGGCAAGGTCGGAACGGACATCTCCGCGCTGAACCTCGGCTGAGCCGGCGAAGTTCCCTGCCGGCCGGCGGCCGGCGCGCAGGAGGGAGGGGTCATCCCCTCCCTCCTGGCGCGTCGGGGTCCTGACGACGGGGCGTGGCTGGGTCGATCGCCGGAAGTCGAACGGCGGATGAGCCGGTATAGAAGAATGAGGTGTGAGGTCGAGCGGGTCCCGCTCGGCCGGTCAGCCCCCGTGGCCGAGTGGATGAGGCAACGGACTTCTAATCCGTACCACGCAGGTTCGAATCCTGCCGGGGGCGCCGACCAGTCCTCCGCTATTTCGCGTGCGGCGGACTGGGCAGTCTCGCTGCCGAGACCGTAGAGGGTGGCTGCGACATCGAGGGCGCTGTCGGCCGGCTGGTAGACGACGTCGAGCTGTAGCGAGTCGAACAGCGCCCGCAGCTCGCCCTGGGGCGCCGTGTCGAGCGAGCCGGCGAGGATCGGCAAGCGGTCCAGTAGCGGGGCGACGTCGGCCAACGTGGGCGCCTCTGTCGCCGAGTCTCGGGCAAGTGCCACAAGGCGCTCACGCCGCTCGGCGATTGCGTTCTCCAAATCGGCCACACGCTGGCCGACGCGTCGGCGCAGTGCCGAGGTGACGTCGTCGGCTTCGAGGTTCACGAGCTGGCGGCCAATCCGGCGTTCGAGGTCGGCGATCTCGGCTTCGATCTCGCTGGCGCGCTCTTTCGCCGGGGCGGTCCGTTCAGGCTCGGTGGCGGCGTCGAGGGCCTGGCGCCAGTAGTCGGTGCGCTCGGGGCCGAAGAGGGCGGTGGCGAGGAACGGGAGCAGCGCGTCGTTGAGCCGCTGCTCGTTCAGGTACACGTGGGGCG
>DAHUYA010000098.1 GCA_027315445.1 Acidimicrobiaceae bacterium
CGCCAGATCCCGCACCGCGGCACCACGCTCGGCTTCCGGATCGAGGCCGACGGGACGACGTTGACCTACCTGCCCGACCACCAGGCACCGGTGGACCGACGCGCCATCAGCGAGGCCGCGCTGGAGCTCTGCCGTGACGCCGACCTGCTGGTCCACGACGCCCAGTACACGGAGGAGGAGTTCGTGGAGCGACCCGATTGGGGCCACTCGACCGTGGCCTACGCCGTCAGGGTGGCGGCGGAGGCCGGGGTGAAGCGGCTCGTGCTCTTCCACCACGATCCGTCCCACTCCGACCGCGAGCTCGAGCGCCTGCTCGCCCGGGCCCGCCACCTCCCCGACGCCCGCGGGATCTCGGAGATCTCGCTCGCCCGCGAGGGCATGACGATCGACCTCGGCCGCGGATGACCCAGGTGAGCGGCGAGCGTGCCCCGGGTGACGAGGGCGACTTCACGGTGTCGGCACACGGGCTCGACCAGGCGCGGTTCCGGGAGGTGCTCGGGCACTTCGCCACGGGCGTGACCATCGTCAGCGCGATGGAGGACGGCGAGCCGGTCGGGTTCACCTGCCAGTCCTTCACGTCGCTGTCGCTGGAACCGCCGATGGTGGCCATCGCGCCGGCCAAGTCGTCGACCAGCTGGCCCAGGATCGCCAAGGCCGGCGCGTTCTGCGTCAACATCCTGGCCGCCGACCAGGAGGCGCTCTGCCGTGCGTTCGCGGTCTCCGGTGGCGACAAGTTCGCCGGGGTCCCCTGGCGTCCCGGTGCCCTCGGGACCCCGATCCTCGAGGGGAGCCTGGCCTGGGTCGAGTGCGAGCTCGAGTCGATCCACGACGCCGGCGACCACGAGCTCGTGACCGGCAGGGTGGTCGGGATGGCGGTGGCCGCCGGCCACCCGCTGCTCTTCTACCGAGGCGGCTTCGGGACCCTCGCCTGCTGAACGGGGGGAGGGGGTCGGGTGCGGCCGCCGCGGTCCGTGGCCGGCCGCTGTTACCCTCTGGCGCCGTGCCGAGCATCCACCCCTCCAGCTCCATCGCCGACGTGGTCGTGGTGGAGCCCGATGTGCACGGTGACGACCGGGGACGGTTCGTGGAGACCTACCGGCGGCAGTGGCTGCCGCTCGGCCGCGAGATGGTGCAGGCCAACCGCTCCGAGAAGCAGGCCGGTGCGTTGGTGGGGCTCCATTACCACCTCCACCAGGCCGACTACTGGTACGTCCTGCGGGGGACGGCCCGTGTGGTGCTGCACGACCTGCGGGTGGGCTCGGAGACCGAGGGGGTGACCGAGGCGATCGAGCTCTCGGGAGAGGTCGATCGGGGCCTCTTCATCCCCCCCGGCGTGGCCCACGGCTTCGCCGCGGTCACCGACCTCCTGCTGTGGTACTTGGTCGACAGCTACTACAACCCCGACGACGAGCTGGGTCTGGCCTGGGACGACCCGGAGGTGGCGGCCGATTGGGGCGTCACCGACCCGGTGCTCTCGCCGCGGGACCGCTCCAACCCCCGGCGGGCGGACATCCCCGAGGGACTCCGTCCCCGCAGCGGCCTTCGGACCTGACCGAGGGGCGGGCTCTGCCTCGAGGGCTCGAGGGCGCGCCCCCGTCGAGTCAGTCGAAGGTCGCCAGCTGGGTGGTGATGGCCGAGCGCATGACCTGACGGGCCGTGCGGACGCTCAGCCCGGTGTTGCGCATGTGGTCCCATGCCGGCCAGCTCGCCAGCACGTCGAGGACGTTCAGCAGGTTGGCTCGGGCGGAACCCTCGAGCCTGGACAGCTCGGGGGCGAAGGCCAGGGCGATCCGCTCGCGGCTCTGCCGCTGCATCACCCGGCGGTTGCGGCGGATGGCCTCGGAATGAGGTTCGATGAGCCGCGAGGCGCGGTTGAACGGCGTGAGGGCCTCGAGCACCGCGCTGCGGGACGCGACGAACTCCTCGATCCGCCGGTCGCGGTCCCACTTGGGGTCGACGTTCCGGGACATCGTCAGCACCCAGTCGTAGGTGCGGGCCGAGGCGTCGGCGTACAGGCCCTCCACGTCGGTGAAGTGCTGGTAGACGGAGCGGACCGAAACGCCGGCCCGGTCGGCGATCCGCTGTGCGGTCGGCGCCACGTCGCCCGTGGCGATCAGGTCCATGAGGGCCGAGACGATTGCGTCGCGAGTCCTCAGCCCGCGAGCCCGCCTGCCGTCGATCTTGGTCGCATTCACGGTGCCCTCCTCGATCCCGCCAGGTCCCTGAAGATACCCGGAGACTTCTCTTCGTGCCTGAAATTTCTTCGCGTTCTCCCAGGTGGATCGGTACGGATCCGTGTTGATACCTGTTGCGGCAACAAGATGATTGCGACCGGGGTTCGACAAAGGTGCACAACGGTGGCAAGGGTGTCGTCCGGGGCGCCAGGGGTCCCTCCCGGTGGGTCAGGCTTGCAGGAGTGGGCTCACCGGGACGGTCCCGTGGGCCGAGCCCGGCCGAGCCCGGCCGAGCCCGGCCGAGGGAGGGGAGGGGTATGCGCTTCGGGATCTTCTACGAGCACCAGCTGCCCAGACCGTGGCAGGCCGACGACGAGGAGCGGATCCTGCGGGAGTCGCTCGAGCAGGTCGCTCTGGCCGACCGCCTCGGCATCGACCACGTCTGGGTGGTGGAGCACCACTTCCTCGAGGAGTACTCCCACTCCTCTGCGCCGGAGGTGTTCCTGGCGGCGGCGAGCCAACGGACCGAGCGGATCCGGCTCGGCCACGGCATCGTCCAGCTCCCCCCGGGCTTCAACCACCCGGCGCGGGTGGCCGAGCGTGCGGCAACGCTGGACCTGATCTCCGGCGGCCGGGTCGACCTGGGCACCGGGGAGTCGAGCTCCGAGATCGAACTGCGGGGCTTCGGGGTCGAGCGATCGACGAAGCGGGAGCAGTGGGCGGAGGCACTCGAGGTGTTGGCCCGCCTCATGGTGGAGGAGCCCTTCACCGGTCACGAGGGGCCGTTCGTCTCGATCCCTCCCCGCAACCTCGTGCCCAAGCCGCGCCAGCGCCCCCACCCGCCCCTGTGGGTGGCCTGCAGCCGGCGTGAGACCATCCATTTGGCGGCCGAGAAGGGCATCGGCGCCCTCTCCTTCTCGTTCGTCGAGCCGGAGGAGGCGCGCCGGTGGGTCGACGACTACTACGCCACCATCGCCTCGGTGGACTGTGTGCCGGCCGGCTTCGCCGTGAACGCCAACCTTGCGTGCGTGCTGCCGCTGATGTGCCACCGGGACGAGGCCACGGCGATCGAGCGGGGGCTCGACGGCGCCCACTTCTTCGGCTACTCGCTCGGTCACTACTACGCCTTCGGCTCGCACGTCCCGGGCCGCACGGTGGTGTGGGAGGAGTTCGAGCGCAACCGCGCCATGTTCGGTTTCGACCGCCGCATCGCGGCGCGTACCGGTGAAGTCCTCGGCGCCCAGCTGCTCGAGCGGGGAATGGGTGCGCTGCGCGGGGCGATCGGCAACCCCTCGCAGATCCGGTCACTGGTACGCCGGTACGAGGCGGCGGGTGTCGACCAACTGATCTTCGTCAGCCAGGCCGGCCGGAACCGGCACGACCACATCTGCGAGTCCCTGGAGCTCTTCGCCGCCGAGGTGCTGCCCGAGTTCGCCGCCGATGCGGCCCGCGTCGACGCCGCCCGGGGGGAGCGACTGGCCGAGCCGATCGCCGCGGCCCTGGCCCGCCGCCCCGCCTCGCCGCCGCTCGGGGCGGAGGTCGCGGTGACCGCCCTGCCGCAGGCCTGACGGCCGGCCACCGTCGAGACGGCGGGTGGCGGTCGGCTGCTCAGGTCTCTGACCAGGGAGGACGAGCGGGGAGCGGTGCCGAGGCGGCCGCCGCCCCGAGGCCACCCCCGGTCTTGTTGAATTGGGGCGATGGTGATGCTCGGAGCGGTCCTGGTGGTGGCGGTCGTCGCCGGGGGCATCGGGCTCGCGATCCGTCGCCGCGCCACGACCGAGGCCAACTCGGTCGAGGGCTACCGCAGCACCCTCTCCACCCTTCGCGACATCGGCTCCCGCTCCGAGCAGAGCGGGTTGCGGGTCGATGAGCGGCGGGTCGGGGTCGAACCGGGCGGTTCCGGCGCGGGCGTCACCGGCGACGACCAGGAGGACGGCACCGAGCGTCCGATTGGCTACGGTCGCCAGATCTCCGACCCCCGGAGCGGTCTGGTGTTCGACGACCCGGGCGCCAGCCGGGCGTTCGAACGCAACCGACGCGGCCCCTTGGGCACGGCGCCCGGCGGCGTGCAGCTCTCGCCTCGCGGCCAGCACCGCGCGCTGTCCGCCATGAACCACGGCCCGCGGCGGGTGGCCGGGCCCATCCTGGTCGTCCTCACCGTGCTGGCGCTGGGGGCGGTCGTGGCCGAGCTGGGACTGCACTCGAGGCATCCCAAGCCGGCGGCGGTCAGCGACCGGTCGCACACGTCGCACACGTCGGGCACGTCGCACACGAGCACCGGCGGCAATGCCACGCGCTCGCACTCGTCGGGCGCCGGACGCCGCTCGCGCCGCAAGACCACTCCGACCACCACGTCGACCATACCGACGGCGTTCACCGCCGGCAACGTCACGGCCAACGGCGCCACCTACGCCGTGCCTGCCGGCACCTACACGCTCTCGCTGGCCACCACGAACGGGCCCTGCTGGATCATGGTCACGAACTCGGCCGGCACGACGGTGTTCACCGAGACCATGCCCCCGAACTCCCAGCACAGGCTCTCGGCCTCCGGTGCGTTGCAGGTGGATCTCGGGGCGCCGAGCGTGATCGACGCCGAGGTGGACAGCCGCGCGCTGGTCCTGCCGAACGGCTACCGGTCCCCGTTCACGATGACGGTGCAGCCGGCGGCGAGCTGACGCCGCCTTCGTCCTCGACTCCCAGCGAGTCGAGGACGAAGGCGTGGACCAGCGCCTCCTCCTTCCACGCGTCGTAGCGTCCGGACGGTCCACCGTGGCCCGCGCCGAGCTCGGTGCGGAGCAGCACCCTCGTCCCGGGATGGGCCTGGCGGACCCGTGCGACCCACTTGGCCGGTTCCCAGAAGCCGACACGGGCGTCGTTCAGCCCGGCGGTCACCAGCATCTCGGGGAACGGTCCCGGCCGCCCCTGTCCGTCGGCGCGGGGCACGTTGTCGTAGGGGGAGTAGCTCTTGAGCCGGGCGTACGTCTCCGGGTCGGCTGCCGGGTCGCCCCACTCCTCCCACTCGCCGACGGTGAGGGGCAGGGTCTCGTCGAGCATGGTGGTGAGCACGTCGACGAAGGGCACCTCGGCCACCACCGCCCGGAAGAGCTCGGGCGCCAGGTTGACCGCCGCCCCGATCAGCAGCCCGCCGGCCGACCCGCCGCGGACCGCCAGCCGGTCCGGCGAGGTGAAGCCGAGGGCGACCAGATGGCGGGCGCACGCGACGAAGTCGGTGAAGGAGTTCGGCTTCGCCTCGAGCCGGCCCTCCTCGTACCAGCGGCGCCCGAGCTCGCCGCCGCCCCGGACGTGGGCGACGGCGTAGACGACGCCGCGGTCGAGCAGCGAGAGGCGGAACGGCGAGAAGACGGGGTCGAGCGAGTGCTCGTAGGCGCCATACCCGTAGAGCACGCAGGGCGCGGGGGCCGGGGGAGCGGTGCCGGATGCCTGTCCGGGCCCGAGGAGATCGGCACGGTGGACGACCGACATCGGCACCCGGGTGCCGTCGTCGGCGGTGGCCCACAGGCGGAACGTGCGGTAGGCCGACGGGTCGTAGCCGCCCCTCACCTTCTGGCGCTTGCGGACCATCGACGCGCCGGTCCGCAGGTCGAGGTCGGCCACTGCCATCGGGGAGACCATCGAGCTCTGCTGGAAGCGCAGCACGGCGGCCGACGGCTCGGGGTTGGGTCCCTCCCAGGTGGAGGACGGGTGCTCGGCCGACGGGACCAGCCAGCTGGCGGCCAGAAGATCGCCGTCGAAGGGGCCGGCTCCCGGCGGGGCGACCAGCGGGACCACCCGGAGCCGGGCCTCGCCCTCGAGACGCTCGGCCACCACGAGGTGTCGGTCAAAGACGTCGACGTCGTCCACCCTGGTCCCCGGACGGTGGCCGATCACCTCCCGCCACCGGTCGCGACCGGGGTGGCGGTCGTCGGCCACCATCACCCGGAAGTCCTCGGCCCCGTCGTTGGTGAGGATGACGAACACGGCGGCACCCCGGTGGTGCTCGACCCGGTACTCCACTTTCTGGCGGCGGGACTCCACCAGCCGTGCCGGCGACCAAGGGTCGTCGGCCGGGATGACCCAGACCTCGCTGGTGCTGGTGCTCTGCAGGCCGACCACCACGTAGTGGTCGTCCTTGGTCCGGCCCACTCCGAGGGTGAAGCGCTCGTCCGCCTCCTCGAGGACCAGCTCGTCGGCCGAGGGGTCGGTGCCGAGGCGGTGGCGCCAGAGCTGGAACGGGCGCATGGCGGTGTCCACCCGGGTGTAGAAGACGGTGGCGTTGTCGTTGGCCCAGGCCAGCCCGTAGTAGGTGTCCGGGACGTGCTCGGCCGGCGCCCCTGCCACCAGCCCCCCGGCGGGCGGAGCGCCGCTCCCCAGCTCGTCCTCGGCCGGGGCCAGGACCGCGAACCGCAGGTCGAAGAGCTCCCGGCCCGAGGTGTCGACCGCGTAGGCCACCAGGCGATGGTCGGGGCTGACGGCCAGGTTGCCCACCTGGAGGTAGTCGTGCCCCTCGGCCAGGGCGTTCTCGTCGAGAACCACCTGCTCGTCCGGTCCGGGTGCGGCGTCGGTCGGCGGGTCCTCTGCGGCCCCGGCGGGCCCGACGGGGCGCCGGCAGTGGACCGGGTAGTTCTTCCCCTCGATGGTGCGGTGGTAGTACCACCAGGGGCCCCGGCGGACCGGGACGGAGAGGTCGGTCTCCTCGATCCGGGCGACCATCTCCTGGTAGAGCGCCTGGCGGCGATCCGACAGCGGGGCCAGGACCGCCGCGGTGTAGGCGTTCTCCGCCTCGAGGTGCGCCAGCACCGCCGGGTCGTCCCGGTCCCGCAGCCAGTACCAGTCGTCCTCCCGCCGGTCCCCGTGGGCCTCGAGGACCTGGGGGCGGCGCTCCGGCATCGGGGGCTCGGGCACCTGGCCAGCCTGCACGTCGGGGACGGCCGTCCGCCAGCGAGGGTGTGGACCGCTGCCTTCGTCGGGGCCCGGCGGCGGACCGGGGGCCCTTCGCCGGGCCTCCCGGGCCTCCCGGGCCTCCCGGGCCTCCCGGGCCTCCGGGACCCGTTCCGGCCGCTACAGCGGGTTGTTACTATCTCGATAGGGGAAACCCTCCAGAGGGGGCCCCTCAGGTCGTACGGAAACCCGTCCCGACCCGACAGGGCCGAAGAGAGCCGAGGAGAGCGCATGGCATCCGATATCGACCTCGGCCGCTACCAGCTGGGCTGGAGCGACGAGGAGGACTACGTGTTCAAGCCCAAGAAGGGCCTGAACGAAGAGATCGTCCGCGAGATGTCGGAGATGAAGAAGGAACCGCAGTGGATGCGGGACTTCCGGATGAAGGCGCTGGCGCGCTTCGATCGGAAACCGATGGCGGCATGGTTCGCCGTCAACATGCCGGCCCTCGACTTCGACGACATCTACTACTACATCAAGCCCACGGGTGAGCAGGTGAAGGACTGGGACCAGCTGCCCGAGTCCATCAAGAACACCTACGAGAAGCTGGGCATCCCCGAGGCGGAGCGGAAGTACCTGGCCGGGGTGACGGCGCAGTACGAATCAGAGGTCGTCTTCCACCGAAACCGCGAGGACCTCGAGGCGCAGGGAGTGCTCTTCTGCGACATGGACACCGCCGTGCGCGAGTACCCCGACATCGTCCGGCGGTGGTTCGGCTCGATCATCCCGCCCAACGACAACAAGTTCGCCGCCCTGAACTCGGCCGTGTGGTCCGGTGGCTCGTTCATCTACGTGCCGCCCGGCGTGAAGGTGGACATGCCCCTGCAGGCCTACTTCCGGATCAACGCCGAGAACATGGGCCAGTTCGAGCGGACGCTGATCATCGCCGACGAGGGCTCGCAGGTGCACTACGTCGAGGGCTGCTCGGCGCCGGTCTACAGCACCGACTCCCTGCACTCGGCGGTGGTCGAGCTGGTGGCCCTTCCGGGGAGCCGGATCACGTACACCACCATCCAGAACTGGTCCAACAACGTCTACAACCTGGTCACCAAGCGGGCCCGCGCCGAGGCCGAGTCGCACGTCGAATGGGTGGACGGGAACATCGGCTGCTTGGCGCAAGGCTCTACGGTGACCACCCCGGCGGGGACCAAGCCGATCGAGCTGCTCACCCCGGGTGAAGAGGTGCTGTCCTACGACGAAGCATCGGGCCGGCTGTGCTTCCGGGCGGTGACGGCGAAGCGGTTCTCCGGCTACCAGCCCGTTCGAGAGGTGCGGGTCGGCGAGCGTACGCTCCGGGTGACCGACAACCACCCCTTCCTCTCCTACCTCTACGAGGCCGAGCAGCCGAAGAAGCTGGGTCGATACGGGCTGGGCTACGTGCGGGCCGACGCCCTGCAGGAGGCGATCATCCCGGTCACCTCGATCGACTACGGGATCCCGCAAAAGCTCGCGCTGCCCGAGGTGGTACGCACCTTCTCCGGTGGCGACCAGTACGCGAGGGGATCTGCCAGCGTCCGTCCGCGCCGAGCCCGGTTGGCGGCCGTCGAAGAGACCACCGACGACCTGATGTGGCTCTTCGGGTTGTTCGTCGGCGACGGCTCGATCGAGCAGGTGGCGGCAACGTCGGGTGGCACTCGGTCGGCCAGGGTGACGTTCTCGACGCCGCGCGACGACAGGGCTCGTCGCCGGTTGATCGACGTCATGACGGAACTGCTGCCCGGAACGGCGCCGGCCGAGCGCTCCGACGGGGTGACCGTCAGGTGGGCGAGCATCGAGCTCGCCGATCTGCTGGAGGAAAACGGGTTCACGACCGGGGCACTGACCACGCGAGTACCCGAATGGGTCCTCGACCTGCCCGAGAGTCAGCGGCTGTCGTTCGTGGCCGGGTACCTCGACTCGGGCGGTTGTGCGCCACGGGGTGGGCGGGGCTTCTCGATCAAGTCGGTCAACCGGCCGCTGCTCGGGGATACGGCCAAGATCCTGACCACCCTCGGCATCCCCTGCCGGCTCATGACCGAGAAGAGCGCCGAGGGCGACGGCACGATCCTCGGCTACCAGTCGACCTGCCGCGGGAGCCACCGACTCGACGTTCGGGCCGACCCCCGCCTGGTCGCGAAGGTCAGCAAGCCGCTCCGTCAGGCCGTGGCCTCGCAGGAGGCACCGTCGAACACCTGGTTCCGCCGTGTCGGCCGTTCCGGGATCGAGCTCCCGGCGTCGGTCGAGATCCGGCCGGTCACGGTCGGCGAGGCACAGCTCGAGACGCCAACCTGGGACATCGAGGTCGAGGGCACCGGCAACTTCGTGAGCGAGGGGTTCATCGTCCACAACAGTCGGCTCACCATGAAGTACCCGTCGGTCTACCTGGTGGGTCCGAAGGCTTCGGGCGAGGTCCTCTCGGTCGCCTACGCGGGGCCGGGCCAGCACCAGGACGCCGGGGCGAAGATGGTCCACGCCGCCCCCGAGACCAGCTCGACGATCGTGTCGAAGTCGATCTCCAAGGACGGCGGCATCACCACCTACCGGGGGCTGGTGCACGTGGACGAAGGGGCGAAGAACGCCAAGTCGTTCGTCCGCTGCGATGCCCTCCTGCTCGACGACGAGTCGGTCTCGGAGACCAAGCCCTACATGGAGGTCGGCGAGCGTGACGCCCGGATCGGCCACGAGGCGACGGTGTCGAAGGTCGGCGACGACCAGCTCTTCTACCTGATGAGCCGAGGGCTCTCGGAGAGCCAGGCGATGAGCATGATCGTCAACGGCTTCATCGAGCCGGTGACCCGCACGCTGCCGATGGAGTACGCCGTCGAATGGAGCCGGCTGATCGAGCTGCAGATGGAGGGTGCCGTCGGCTGACCGGGCCGCCCCGGGCGGGCGGCGGCGCCCCGGGTGGGCGACGGCGGCCCGGACGGGCCCAGACCCGGCCGGGTGGTGGCACGATGGGACGGTGCCGATGCGCGAGGAATGCAAGAATTTCCAGAGCCGCACCTACGCCTCGGGCGAGGTCGCACGGTTCTGCGTCCTCGATCTCGCCCCGGAAGCACCGTGGCGCTGCCCGGAGAACTGCCCGGCCTACGAGCGGCGCCTGGCCGACGCCGGCTGGGTCCACGGCAGCCTGGTCGAGCCGGCGATCGAGGACGAGCCCGAGGTCCCAGACGGCGACGTCGCGTCCGTCCTCGGGAATGCCGAGGAGATCGTCAACGCGATCGCCCCCGAGGCCCTCGCCGAGGCACGGGCCGAGGATGCCCGCCGGGCCGAACGCGAGCGCCGCCGCTGGTGGCGCCGGCGCCGCTGAGCGGGGTGATCCGCCGACCCGTCGGCCGAGCTGGCTCCGGCTGGCCGGTCACGGCGGTCAGCTGCCGCTGAAGCGACCCGGGCGTTTCTCGATGAAGGCGGTGAGTGCCTCGGTGAGGTCGTCGGAGGCCAGCATGCCGGCGTTCCAGGTGGCGACGTAGTCCAGCCCCTCGGCGATCGAGCGGCCGGCCCCGGCCGCCAGCACCGCCTTGGTCCCCTGCACCGCCAACGGCGGGTTGGCGGCGATCTCGTCGGCGAGCGCCACCGCGGCGGCGTAGACGCCGCCGGCACCCCCGTCGACGACGTCGTTGACCAGCCCGATCTCCCTGGCCCGGGCGGCGGTGACGTCCTTGCCGGTGAGGGCCAGCTCGGCGACGTGGCCGGCGCCGACGATGCCCGGCAGACGCTGCAGGCTGCCGAGGTCGGCGACGATGGCCATCTTCACCTCGCGGACCGACAGCACGGCGTCGGCGGCCGCCAGGCGGATGTCGCAGGCGGTGATCAGGTCGACGCCGCCGCCGATGCAGTAGCCGTGGACGGCGGCGACCACCGGTTTCGGGCAGTCGGCGACGGCGTTGATCGCCCCCTGCATCCGCAGCACGCTCTGCCGGGTGACCCGCGCCCGGGCGGCGGTGGACGGGTCCCGGGGTCGCCCGGTCTCCTCGCTGCCCGGCCCCCCCGCTCGGCCGCCGGGGCCGCCGGCGCCGGCGCCGGCGGGGGCAGGCGACACGAGCAGGCCGGCCATCGCCTTGAGGTCGAGCCCGACCGAGAAATGAGGGCCGCGGGCGGCGATCACGACGGCACGGACGCCGTCGTCGCCCGAGAGACGGGCCATCGCCCTCGGGAGGTCCGACCAGAACTCGGGCCCCATCGCGTTGCGGGCCTCGGGGCGGTCGAGCCACAGGGTGGCGACCGGGCCCGGCTGCTCCACGGTGAGGACGTCCGAGGAGAACGGGGAGGTCATGCCCGGCAGGTTATCCGGGGGTTTCACCTGGCAGGACCTTGGGTGGTGCCCGGTAGACTGGATGCCGACGCGGCCGGTGGCGCGCCGATGGGCGTACCGCCGCCGTTGCCGCCGCCGTCCGACCGACTGCCAGGAAGGCTCCGATCCTGCCCACGTTCACCGCCGATGCCGTCCGCTCGCTCGCCGGACCCGACTGGTTGGCCCGGCGCCGGGCCGAGGCCTTCGACGACTTCGTGTCGATGCCGCTCCCGTCGGAGAAGGAGGAGGTCTGGCGGTACACCCCGATCGACCGGCTCGATCTCGACCGCTACCGACCGGTCGGTGGCACGGCGCCGGCCGTTCCCGCCGGTGAGCACCGGCTGGCCGACGCCTTCGTCGACGGGGTGGCGGCCGACCTGCCGGAGCGCAGCGCCCTGGTGGTCGTGTCCAACGGGTCGGTGGTCGCGCGGCGACCCGGCGGCTCGGCGGGGCCGACTGCAGGAGGCCTGCCGCCCGGTGTGACCGTCGGCGGCCTGACCGGCGCCGGGCGCGGCGCCGACGTGATGGCTGCCGGCCGGGACCTCCTCGGGACGGTGCTCGACGGCGGCGACGC
>DAHUYA010000103.1 GCA_027315445.1 Acidimicrobiaceae bacterium
AGCTCCATGTCGATCAGGACCCCGATCTTCACCGGCTCGAACGGATCACCCTGGGTCTGCAGCCCCCGGGTGGGCGGGTAGACGACGATCGACTCGACCGCCTTCTCCCCGATCCGCCCCCCGCCCTGGTACCAACGCTCGTTTCGCCACTGGCCGGTGGTCACGGTGTCCACGCCCGACGAAACCGTCGTCGTGGCGCGTTCCTCGCGGGCGATCCCGTGGTCGACCGGCGCCGGGAACAGGCGCTCGGCGTAGCGGGTACCGTCGTCGTGGCCCTGGGTCACGTCCTTCTCCCTCCATCGCTCCGCCCGGCCGGGTGCCGCCACGCCACCGGCGCCACGCCACCGGCCGGCACGCCACCGGCCGGCACGCCGCCGATCCGCCCCCGGCCTCAATGCCGGGTTCAATCGACCGAACTATAATTCACGACAGCAGCTCACGACCGGTGGCAGTCGCCGCCGTGGCCCGCCACGCGGGCCGGCCTGGGAGGGAACGATGACCGAGACCGGCTCCGCTCCGCGCAGCACCGCCACCCACGACCAGCCGGTCGATCTCCGGTGGGACCCGCTCGACGCCACCTTGAAGGTCGACCCCTACCCCCTCTGGCGGCGCCTGCGCGACGAGGCGCCCGCCTACCACAACGACCAGTACGACTTCTGGGCGCTCAGCCGCTTCGAGGACGTCGACGCCGCCCACCGCGACGCGGCCACCTTCAGCTCGTCCCACGGCACGGTGCTCGAGTCGATGAGCCCCGAGCCGGTGGAGACCGGGATGATGATCTTCCGGGACCCGCCGGAGCACACCCGCCTCCGCCGGCTCGCCTCCCGGGCCTTCACCGCCCGCCGGGTGGTGCTGCTCGAGGAGGAAGTGCGCCGGATCGCACGCGGCCTGCTCGACGCCCAGCGTGATGCCGAGTCCTTCGACTTCGTGCAGGACTTCGGGGCGCAGCTCCCGTCCCAGGTGATCACCAGCCTGCTCGGCGTGCCCCAGGGCGACCGCGAAGAGGTGCGGGGGTACATCGACCAGACCTTCCACTTCGAGGAAGGCGCCGGCATGCTCAACGACGTGTCGCTGGCCGCCATGACCAAGCTGTTCGAGTACCTGAATCTGCAGATGGAGGAGCGGCTGCGCTCGCCCCAGGGCGACATGCTCTCCGACCTCGTCCACGCCGAGATCACCGACGACGAGGGTGAGCTCCGGCGGCTCACCCTGCAGGAGAGCACCGAGTTCGGCATCCTGCTGGTGTCCGCCGGCACCGAGACGGTGGCCCGGCTGATCGGCTGGGCCGGGTGGGTGCTGGCCAACCATCCCGACCAGCGGGCCGAGCTGGCCGCCGACCGCTCGCTCATCCCCAACGCGGTCGAGGAGCTCCTGCGCTACGAGCCCCCCTCGCCGGTGCAGGGGCGCTGGACCACCACGGACATCGAGCGCCACGGTCGACGGATCCCGGCCGGCTCCAAGGTGCTGCTGCTCACCGGGGCGGCCGGGCGCGACGAGCGGACCTTCCCCGACCCGGAGCGCTTCGACGTCCGGCGCAAGTTCGACCGCCACATGTCCTTCGGCTACGGGATCCACTTCTGCCTCGGGGCGGCGCTGGCCCGCTTGGAGGGGCGGGTGGCGCTCGAGGAGGTGTTGGCCGCCTTCCCGCGCTGGGACGTGGACCCGGCCACCGCCGAGCTGCTCGTGACCAGCACCGTGCGCGGCTACAACCGGTTGCCGGTGCTCGTGGGCTGACATACGGCGGGCATCTGCGGTACCGTCGCCACGCCCGCCAGGCGGGTGGCGCGAGAGAAACCAGGGCCGCGCCGGGTCAGCCGGCGCCGATCGAAGGGAAGTACCAAATGGGCAGGGTCGACGGCAAGGTGGCGTTCATCACCGGAGCGGCACGGGGTCAGGGACGCAGCCACGCCGTCCGACTGGCCGAGGAGGGCGCCGACATCATCGCGGTGGACATCTGCGCCCCGATCGAGTCGATGAACTACCCGTTGGCCACCCCCGAGGACCTCCAGCAGACGGTGAAGGAGGTCGAGGCGACCGGGCGCCGGATCGTGGCCAAGGTGGCCGACGTCCGCGAGCGCCCCCAGCTGGCGACCGCCCTGGCCGAGGGGCTCGAGGCGTTCGGGCAGCTCGACGTGGTGGTGGCCAACGCCGGCATCTGCCCGATGAAGGACACGAGCCTGTGCGGCGGCTTCGTCGATGCCACCGACGTCGACCTGATCGGCATGATGAACACGGTGGCGGCGTCGCTCCCCCACCTGAAGCAGGGGGCCTCGCTCATCGTCACCGGCTCCACGGCCGGGATGATCAAGGGCACCACCGAGATGATGGGGGCCTCGGGCGGCGTCGGCTACGCCTGGGCCAAGCAGATCGTGGCCCGCTACGTCGAGGTGCTGGCCCTGCAGCTGGCCTCGTCGATGATCCGCCTCAACGCCATCCACCCGACCAACTGCGACACCCACCTCCTCCACAACGAGGACGTCTACCGGGCCTTCCTCCCGGGCGTCGAGCACCCGACCCGGGAGCAGGCCCTGCTCGCCCTGCCCGCCATGCAGGCCATGCCGATTCCCTACATCGACCCGCTCGACGTGAGCAACCTGGTGCTCTACCTGGCCAGCGACGAGTCGCGCTACGTGACCGGCCTCAACATCCGGATCGACGCCGGGGCGATGCTGAAGGCCTCGCCGGTCTGACCCGAGAAGGGGAACCCGAGGCGTCACCGAAGGACCGCGGGGTGGACGACCACCTGCAGTACCTCCTCGACCGGCGCGAGATCGACGACCTGATGGCCCGCTACTGCCAGGCCGTCGACCGCCACCGCTGGGACCTCCTCGACGCCGTCTTCACCCCCGACGCCCGGCTCGACTATTCGAGCGCCGGGGGCGTGGCCGGTCCCTACCCCGAGGTGCGGGAGTGGCTGGCGGCGTCGGTCCCCCAGATGGAGGTCATGCACCACCTGGTGCCCAACACCACCGTCGAGATCGACGGCGACCGGGCGAGGGCCACCTCCTCGTTCCTCGACCCCAACGTCCGCACCGAGGGGGAGGGGACCTACGTCTTCACGGTCGGCGGGTACTACCACGACGAACTGGTCCGCACCCCCGAAGGGTGGCGCATCGCCCGCCGGGTGGAGGAGACCCTGTTCTGGGACCCGCCTCCGTTCCCGGGGATGCCGACCCGGCCCGGCCCCGCGCCGGGCACCGCCGCCGAGGGCCGTTAGGTCAGCTCGACCGGCTCGGCGAGCCGTGCCGTCTTGTCGGGGTTGAGACGGACCCATATGTTGACGATCCGCCCCTCCACCGCCTCGGCGGAGACGACGACCGGCCCATCGGGCGCCTCGAGCACCAGCGACTCGGTCGAGTTGACCGTCACGACCCGTCCCGGCGGCAGGTCGCTCGGATCGGGCCGCTCCCGGAAGCCGAACAGCCGCCACCCACCGGTGAGCAACCGGTGCACCCGGGTGGCGCCGACCACCGGGTACCGGGCCGCCCGCCGGTTCGGGCCGCCGTCGGAGATCAGCACCACCTCGGGATCGAGGAGGCGCAGCGCACCCTCCTCGTCGCCCGCCAGCACCGCCCCGACCAGGTCGGTCAGCAGCCTGGCCGGTGCCGGCGAGGGCCGGCCCGTCGCCCTCTCGCCACGGGCGTCCCGCACTTTGCGCCGGGCACGCGACACCAGCTGCCGGCAAGCCTCGGGCCGCTTGCCGAGCACGGCGGCGACGACCTCGTAGGGCTCGCCGAAGACGTCGCCGAGCAGGAAGGCGACCCGCTCGGCCGGCCCGAGCCGGTCGAGGAGGACCAGGAAGCCCACGGTGAGCGACTCGGCCAGCTCGGCCTGCTCCTCCGGCGAGCCGCCGGTGGCGACGGGCTCGGGCAGCCACGGGCCGACGTAGGCCTCCCGTCGCCGTCGCTGGCCCCGGAGGTGGTCGAGGGCCAGCCGGGAGGTGACCGTGGTCAGCCAGCCGGCCGGGTTGGCGATCCCCGGTTGGTCGGCCGCCGTCCAGCGCAGCCACGTCTCCTGCACGACGTCCTCGGCGTCGGCCAGCGACCCGGTGATCCGGTAGGCCAGGCCGGTCAGGCGCGGCCGCTCGCCCTCGAAGACCTCGAGTCCGACCGGCTCCTGCGCCGTCGTCACGCGACCCGGACCGGGTCATCGCCTTGGAGCGTCGCCCGGAACTCCGCCGCCAGCAGCCCGGCCGAGCGGCCACTGGCCACCGCCGCGTCGGCCAGCCAGCCCCGGTCGCCCACCCAGTCGCCGGCCACGAAGAGCCCGCCGGGACCCGGGACGACCACCGGAGGTCGCCCGGCGAGGCCGCGCTCGGGTGAGGGAAGGACGTGGGTGACCACCATGTGGGCCAGGAACCGGTCCTCGACGATGTGCTCGTCCCGCACGCCGGCCATCCTGGCCAGGTCGACCAGCTCGGCCCGGTCGGCCCGGGCGTCCCGGGCGCCGTAGCGCAGGACGTGCGCCAGCGCGCTCCCCTCCGGCGCCAGGTCACCGGGCGGACAGTGGCGCGAGAGGTACCACGGCACGTCGAGGCCGAACACGACCTTCGGACCGGGGCCACGCAGCCCGAGGTCGAGGCAGGCCGCGGTCACCGGCGCCCCCAGCTCCCCCCAGTGCGGGTCCACCGGCAGCAGCTTGCGGGCTGCAGCCGGCCCTCCGGCGGCGACCACCACCGCCGTGGCGTGCAGCGTCTCGCCCTCGGCCGTCACCACGTGCCAGTCGGCGGGCCCCCCGGTGATCGACCTCGCCTCGGTGTGGCGACGCAGGGTCGCGCCGGCCCGCGTGGCCGCCCCTGCCAGACCCTCGACCAGCGTCCCCCATCCGCCGTCGAGGTAGCTCACCCCGTGGACCAGCCCCTGGCGCCCCTGGCGGAGGGCCAGGTCTGCCGGCAGCCGGTCGAGGTCCGCCACGTAGGTGGCCACCCGCACCATCATTTCCGCCGTTTCGACCGCCTCACGGCCGAACCCCAGGGAGTCCACCCACTCCCGGGTGCTGCGGCCGGCCCACGCCGACGGGCGGGCGCCGGTCAGCTTGGCGACGACCGCCGCCACCTGCCTGCCGCCCACCGGCACCACCTGCCCCGCCCGGACGCCCCGCATGCCCCGCAACGGGGGACGGTGGCCGCGGAGGTGCAGGCCGAGGTCCCGAAGGGTCCGCCAGGCCGGCCCACCCCGGTAGAGGGCGTGAGGGCCCTGGTTGAACGAGAAGCCCGACCGCTGGTCGGTCCGGGCCCGCCCGCCGGCCTCGTGCCCCTCGAGCAGGACCACCGGTCGACCGGCCCTCGCCGCGGTCGCCGCCGCCGTCAGCCCGGCCACTCCGGCCCCGATCACCACCACCCGGTCATTGTCGTGATTGCCCATGCCCGTACGACGCCGCCCGACCGGCTCCTGTGACGTCGGTCGTCACGCGCCGTAGGGGCGGGTCAGCACCTCCATGTTGTGACCCGACGGGTCCTCGAAGTCGAAGCCCCGCCCGTGGTCGTTGATCACGCCCTCGCGGGTGTGGCCCGGGTCCGCCCAGTACCGCAACCGACGTTCGGTCACCCGGGCGAAGAGGGCGTCGAACTCGTCCTCGGTGACCAAGAAGGCATAGTGAGCGGGCTCGAACGGGCTCGGACGGTCCGAGTAGTCCAGACTGACCCCGTTGGCCGTCTCGACGCACACGAACGGCCCGAACGACGTCGGAGGGCCGAGCCCGAGGATCTCGGCCAAGAACCCGGCCGAGGTCTGCTTGTCGTGGGCCGGGATGATCGTGTGGTTGAGCTGGACCGCCATGTCGACCTCCCTCGTCGTTCGCGTCCCAGTATCCGTTGGCCGGAGCCCGGCCGCCATACCCGCCGGGGGCGGTCGCCGTACCCGGAGCGGGCCGCACGTTCAATAGGCTCTCGCCAGCGAGACGAAAGGGTCGATGGTGACGCAGCTGAACGAACTGGGCTTCTACACCCTGGCCGGGGCACCTCGCTCCCCGGCCGACCTCCTCGAGGAGGTCCGGGACGGCGAGGCGCTCGGGCTGGGCGCCGCCTTCGTCTCCGAGCGGTACAACATCAAGGAGGCGGCGACACTCTCGGGCGCGGTCGCCGCGGTCTCCTCCACCCTCGGGCTCGCCACCGCCGCCACCAACCACAACACCCGGCACCCGCTGGTCACCGCCTCCTTCGCCACCACCATGCACCGCCTGAGCGACGGGCGGTTCACCCTCGGGCTGGGGCGGGGCATCGGTCCCCTGTTCGACGCCTACGGGATCCCCCGGATCACCACCGCCCAGGTCGAGGACTTCGTGGGCGTGCTCCGCCGCCTGTTCCGGGGAGAGGTCCTCCTCGGTCACGACGGCCCGATCGGGCGCTACCCGGTGCTGCACCTCGACGCGGCCTTCGACGAGGACATCCCGATCGGGTTCACCGCCTTCGGCCCCAACTCCCTCGCCCTCTGCGGCCGGGTCATGGACATGGTGGTGCTGCACACCTTCTTCACCGACGAGACGGTGCGACGGGCGGTGGAGACGGTCCGGCGGGCCGCCGAGGAGGCCGATCGGGACCCGGGGACGGTGCGGATCTGGTCCTGCTACGCCACCGTCCACGACGGCCTCCCCGAGGACCTGCGCCTCAAGAAGACGGTCGGTCGGCTGGCCACCTACCTTCAGGGATACGGGGACCTCCTCGTCGCCACCAACCACTGGGACCCGGCACCCCTCGAGCGCTTCCGGGCCGACGAAGTGGTGCGCAGCTTCCCCGGCGCCCTCGACGCCAAGGCCGACACCGCAACCCTCGAGCACGTGGCGGAGCTCATCCCCGAGGAGTGGCTCGAGCCGGCCGCCACCGGGACACCGACCCGTTGTGCCGAACGGGTCCTCCGCCAGTTCGACCTCGGGGTGGACGGGGTCATCATGCACGGGGCGACGCCTGCCGAGCTGTCACCGGTGGTCGAGGCCTATCGAAGGATCCGGCCGGCCGGCCGCTTCGATGCCCTGGCCCCGAACCCCGGTCGGTCCGAGCCGCAACGCCCGTGACCCCGGACCGTGAGCCGCTCAGCGACCTGGCGGCGGTGGCGCCGGTCGACGAGCCAGTGGAGCTCACCGCCGAGTGGATGACGTCGGCGCTCCGGGCCGCCGGCTTCGACACCCGCATCACCGATTTCGAGGTGGAGCCGGTCGGTACCGGGCAGATGAGCGTGAGCCTCCGGGTCCGGTACCGGCCGGCCGAGCCGGTGCCCGGACTGCCCGAGAGCATGGTGGTCAAGATCGCCTCCCCGGACCGCGAGGTACGCCCGCTGGTGCGCGGGGGCTACCAGGCCGAGCTGGCCTTCTACCGCGAGGTGGCCCCGACCGTGGCGATCGACGCACCCCGCTGCCACCTGGCCGTGGCCAACCCCGACGCCACCTCGTTCACCCTGCTCCTCGAGGACCTGGCGCCGGCTGAGCAGGGCGACCAGATCGCCGGGGCCCCGGCGGCGATGATCGCGGTGGCTGCCCGGAACCTGGCCGGGCTGCACGGGCCCAGATGGTGCGACCCCTCGCTGAAGGACTACCCCTGGCTGCGGCCGAACGACCTCGACGCCCACCGCTTCACCGCCGACCTGGTCGCCGGGTCGTTGGACCAACTGGCCGAGGGCCTCGGGCCCGCCTTGACCGAGGAGGACCGCGAGACCCTCGAGCGGTCGGCGGCCGTGCTGGCGCCCTTCCTCGGGGCCCGGCCGGCACGGTTCGGGCCGATCCACGGGGACTACCGGCTCGACAACCTGTTGTTCGGGCCGGACGGCCGGGTCTTCGCCGTGGACTGGCAGACCCTCGAGATCGGGCTCCCGGCCCGCGACCTGGCCTACCTGCTGGCCACCTGCCTGTCGGTCGAGGACCGGCGGTCGGCGGAGGTCGAGCTGGTCGAGTCGTACCGGGAGGAGCTCGCCCGGCACGGCGTGACCGACTACGAGCCGGCGGAGTGCTTCGACGACTACCGGCTCGGCATGCTCCAGTGCCCGCTGATCATCGTGCTCGGGGCGACCTACGGCACCCGCACCGAACGCGGCGATGCCATGTTCGCCGCCATGATCTCACGGTCGTGCCAGGCCATCCGGGACCTCGGCTCGGTCGAGCTGGCGACGTCGTCCTGAGGTGACGGAGGGCGCCTACCGACCCCCTCGGCCGGCGACCACCGTCGCGGCACGCTGTGCAAGTCGGGGCACGCCCAGGAGCGCGCAGGCCTCCTCGAACGCGCCGGTGGGACCGAGCCACTCGAGCTGGTCGACGTCGGCGAGCAGTCCCCGCTCCACCTGGAGCGTCGCCAACCGCCGGAAGAGCACCGCCAGGCCCCTGGCATCGGCCAGGGTCGCCGCCAGGTTGGCGGCGCCCCGCACCTGGCGACGAAGCCCGGGGTCCCAGTCGGCGACCGCGTCGGGCACGGCGTCGATGTCCCCGTAGTGGGCCAGCACCTGAGCTGCCGAGCGCTTCCCCCACCCACGCAACCCCGGGAATCCGTCGGCGCTGTCACCGACGAGCGCCAACCAATCGGCAATGGACGCCGGCGCCACGCCGAACTTCCGCCACACGCCGTCCTCTCCGGTGACCGCACCGGAGCGCCGGTCGACCTGCACCACCCGTTGGTCGCGCACACACTGGGCCAGGTCCTTGTCCGGGGAGTGGATGCACACCCGCTCGACCCGGTCGTCGTCGGAGGCCACTGCCGCCGCCGAGGCCAGGGCGTCGTCGGCCTCGAGGTCGGTCATCGGCCAGAGGGTGACCCCGAGCGCCTCGAGACAGCGCTCGAGCACCGGGAACTGAGCCAGCAGTTCGGGCGGCACCCCTTCGCTCGTCTTGTAGCCCGGCCACAGGTCGTTGCGGAAGGACTCGATCACGTGGTCGGTCGCGATCCCGAGATGGGTGACGCCACCCTCGAGCATGCCCACGACGGTGGAGAGCACCCCACGGGTCGCGGCGATCTCGGTGCCGTCGGCGGCGCGCCGCGACGGCTGGCCGAAGTGGTGGCGGAACAACTCGTAGGTGCCGTCGACCAGGTGGACCTCCACGGAGGAAGCCTTCCACACCACCCACTTTGGCGTTCACGACGAGGCTGCGGATTGGCACGAGGGCGCTCGACGGGTCCGAAGTCCTGCGCTGAGCACCTCGAGCTTGGCGAGGAGCTCTTTGCGCCGACGAACGCTCTCCAAGCCAGGCCTGGTAGCGCTCGAGAGCACCGCCGCCGTTGCGGTCATCCCCTCGCTTCTGCCCGGTCGAGGCCGCCGGATGCCCGCTCGTCGGCCATCTCCCGGAGGCGGTTCTTCAGCACCTTGTCGAAGTTGCCGAGGGGGAACTCGTCCACCGGGTAGACGGCCCGGGGCACCTTGAAGTCGGCCAGCTTGGCCCGGCAGACGGCCACCACCGCCTCTTCGAGGGCCGCGTCGTCGGGCGCGCCCGGGGCCCTCACGACGAAGGCGACCGGCACCTGGTCGAGGAAGTCGTGCCTCTGGCCGACCACTGCCACCTTGGCCACGCCGGGCACGGTGGCCACCACGTCCTCCACTTCGCGGGCCGAGACGTTCTCGCCGCCCACCTTCAAAAGGTCCTTGTCCCGTTCGACGTAGACCACGCTGCCGTCCTCGGCCACCCGGACCATGTCGCCGGTCTTGAACCACCCGTCTTGGAAGGCGTCTCGGTTCGCCTCGGGGTTGTCGAAGTACTCGAGGAACAGCTGGATGCCCCTCGTGCCCCGCAGCCAGAGCTCGCCCGTCTCTCCGACGTCGCAGAGCCGGCCGCTCTCCTTGTCGATCACCGCCAGTTCGTAGCCGGGGGTCGGGCGGCCGATCGACCGCGGCGTCAGGTGCTCGGCCGGCTTGCCCGAGACGGCGTGGGTGACCGTCTCGGTCATCCCGTAGGCGCCGTACACGTCGACGCCGAAGACCGCCCGGCCCTCCGGCATGACGAGGCCGAACACCCCGGTCCGCAGCGAGGTGGACGGTCGGTCGGGTGCGGTGAGCGCCGGGAAGCAGAACGGCATCAGCGAGAAGTGCGACACCCCGTGCCGTTGCACCACCTCCCAGAACCGGCTGGTGGACCACTTGGGCATCACCACGGCGGTGGCCCCCACGCCCAGCACCGGGAAGAAGGCCCACGTCTGGGCGTTCACGTGGAAGAAGGGCACGAAGATCAGGTAGCGGTCGTCCGGCCCGAGGTCGATGTTGCGGGGCCCGGTGCGGCTGGCCCACACCGCGTTGGCATGGGTGTGCACCACCGCCTTGGGCTTGGAGGTGGTGCCGGAGGTGAACATGATGCAGTACGGGAGCATGGGATCCACCGGGCGGCCCTCCCAGTCGTCGGCCTCCCCGAGCAGGTCCTCGAACCGCTCGGTGCCAGTTGGCAGCTCCCCGCTCGCCGGTGGCTCCCCGCTGTCGTCGGCCGTCACCGCCACCCAGCGGAGCGACCGCGCCGCGGAGGCCACCATCGAGGCATACTGCGGTTGGGTGACGGCGGCCACGCACTGCGCCTTCTCGGCGAACCACGCCACCTCGTCGGCCACCGACTTGGTGTTGGTGGTCACCGCCACCGCGCCGACGGTGGCACAGGCCAGCCAGGCCAGCACCAGTTCGGGGCAGTTGTCGGCGTGGAGCAGCACCTTGTCCCCCACCCTGATGCCGCGGCGGGCGAGCCCTGCCGCCAGGCGGCGGACGTCGCGCCAGAGCTCCCCGTAGGTCCACTCCCGGCCCGGGCCCGACCGCGGGTCCCAGACCAGCGCCGGGTGGTCGCCCCGGGTGGCCGCCCGGTGGGCCAGCAGCGCCGGCACGTCCTGGCCGTGCACCTGCAATCGGTCGATCGCTGCCGCGTCCATCCCCACACCACCTCCGTCGTGGCCGGCACTACGCACCCAGGGCCGGCGCAGCGTACCCAGGGCCGGCGCAGCGTACCTACGAGAGGAACTCGTCGAGGGCCGCCCGGTTGGCGGCCGCGCCCATGAGCCGGGCGAAGGCCTCCTCCTCCCGTTCCCGGGCAGCCCGCACGGCGTCGAGCCGGCCGGCCACCATCAACCGCTTGGTGGTGCGGACCGAGTCGGGCGGCATCGCACCGATGGTACGGGCGGTGGCCATGACCCGGTCGAGCAGGGACTCGGGTGGGCAGGCTTCGTAGGCCAGCCCACAGGCCACGGCCGGGTCCGCCGACAGCCAGTCGGCGGTGAAGACGAAGTGGGCCGCCGCCTGCCAGCCCATGCGCTGGGGCAGCAGGTAGCTCCCGGCCGCCTCGGTGGTCACCCCGAGGGGCAGGAAGGGGATCTTGAGTCGCGCCTCGTGGGACACGAACACCAGGTCGCAATGGGCCAGCACGGTGGCGCCGAAGCCGACGGCCAGCCCGTTGACCGCGGCGAGGAGGGGGAGCTCGAAGTCCTCGAGGACCCGCATCAGGTGGGCGAAGGGGTGCAGCCCGTCGTCGGGCCGGGCCGGGGGCGCCGCCATCTCGCCCAGGTCCTGGCCGGCGGTGAACGCCCGGCCGGTGCCGGTCAGCACCACGCAGCGCAGCTCCGGCGTCGCCGCCGCCTGCTCGAGGGCCGTCACCGTGCCCTCCCACATGACGTTGTTCATGGCGTTGAGCTGAGCCGGCCGGTTCCAGCGGACCAGCCGAACGCCGTCGCCGTCCTCGACCTCGACCGGGCTCACCGTGCCTCGTACCCACCGGCCGGGCGGCGGCTCACCGGAGAGGGTCCGGGGAGCTGCCCACCGCCCAGGTGCTGAAGTACTGGTTGTTGGCGCCGTAGGCCATGCCGATCGCCAGCTTGGCCCCGTCCACCTGGTGCTCGCCGGCCGCCCCCCGCACCTGGTTGGCCGCCTCGGCGAACCGGAGCAGGCCCGACGCCCCGATCGGATTGGTGGAGAGGACCCCGCCGGAGGGGTTGATCGGCAGGGTGCCACCGAGCTCGGTGGTGCCGTCGTCCACCAGCCGCCACCCCTCCCCCTCGTCGGCCAGCCCGAAGGCCTCGAGCCAGATCGGCTCGTACCACGAGAAGGGCACGTACAGCTCGGCGGTGTCGATCTGGCGCCGGGGGTCGGTGATGCCCGCCTGGGCGTACACGTCGGCGGCGCACTGGACGGCGGCGGCCGGCCGCACCGGGTCGCGCCCGGGGAAGCTGGGGGGCTCGGAGCGGGACGACGCGCCGAGGACCCAGGCCGGGGGTCGTCCGTCTGCGGCCGCGGCCAACCCGCCTGCCTCGTCGGTCAGCACCACGGCGCAGGCGCCGTCGGAGGAGGGGCACGACTCGAGGAAGCGGATGGGCTCCCACATCATGGGCGACGCCTTCACCTTCTCGATCGAGATGTCCTCGATCTGCAGGTGGGCGTAGGGGTTCTTGAGGGCGTTGCGGCGGTCCTTCACCGCGACCTTCCAGCCGATGTGCTCCGGGGCGCCGCTCCGTTGGATGTAGGCGCGGATGAACGGGGCGAAGGCACCACCGGCCCCGAGCGACGCCCCGCGGCCGCTGCCCAGGGCGAACTGGGCGTTCCCCTCCGACTGCTTCTCGAAGGCCACCGCCAGGACCGTCCGGTGCTTGCCCACCTCCACGTGGGAGGCGGCCACGATGGCCGTGGTGCCGCCGACCGATCCGGCGGTGTGGACCCGGAACATGGGCTTGCCGACCGCCCCCAGGGCGTCGGAGAGGTACAGCTCGGGCTTCATCACCCCCTCGAAGAGGTCGGGGGCCTTCCCGAGCACCACCGCCTCGATGTCGGCCATGGTCATGTGGGCGTCGTCGAGGGCCCGGAAGACCGCCTCGCGCACCAGCCCGCCGAACGAGACGTCGAGCCGCCGGGACTTGTGGTGCGTCTGCCCGACGCCCACCACCGCGCACGGGCGGCGGCTCACGACCGGTGCTCCAGGACGCAGACCAGGTTCTGCTGCAGGCAGGGCCCTGACGTGGCATGGGCCAGGGCCCGGTTGCCGCCACCGGCGACGTGGTCGGCCGCGAAGCCGATCCGGCACAGCCCGGTGGCCATGATCGGATTGGCCGCCAGGGCACCGCCGGACGGGTTGACCGTCACCCCGTCGCCCAACCGAAGGACGTGACGGAGCAGGAGCTCCTCGTGGGTGAAGGCCGCCTGCAGCTCGGCCACCTCCACCGGCCCGTTCCCGAGGCCGGCGGCGGCGGCGGCCAGGCGCGTGGACGGGGAGTCGTCGAGCCGGCGGAAGGCGGGGTAGTGGCACTCGGTCCGGTGGTCGAGGCCGGCGATGAAAGCCGGGCGGGCCGTCAGGCGGCGGGCGCGGGGCCCGGTGGCCAGCACCATGGCGGCCGCCCCGTCGGTGATCGGTGGCACGTCGTGGCGTCGCAGCGGCCGGCGCAGGTAGTCCTCGGCCAGCAAGGCGTCCACGTCGCCTCGCCCGCGGGAGCGGACCGCCACCTCGGCCATCGAGCGCTCGTCGGCGATGCCCGCGGCGATCACCGCCCGGGCCTGCAGGGCGGCGAAGGTCAACGGGTCGGCCCCGAGCGGCGCCAGGAAGTAGGGATCCATCTCCATCGGGTAGATGAGCGCCGGGTCGCCGGTCGACGATCGCCCGGAGCCGGTCACCACCGCGATCTCGATGTCGCCCTCCTGCAGGCGGAGCCAGGCCTCGTAGAGCGCCCACGCCCCGTCCATCTCGACGTGCGAGTCGCGCTTGGGCGGCCAGGCGCCGATGGCGTCGAGGTTGGACACGAAGGAGAAGGCCTGCCCGGTGATGTAGTCGCAGCTGCCGAGGCATGTGAAGTCGACGTCGGCCCGGGTGAGCCCGAGGGGATCGAGGGCGGCGGTGATGGCCTCCATCAGGAGCTCGGTCTCCGAGCGGTCGGTGTGGCGGACCATCGGGGTGTGGGCCCAGCCCACCACTGCCACCTCGACGAGGCTGTCTGCTGCGTCGGCCATCAGAAGATCCGGTTGACCAGGTCGGGGTCGTCCACGTCGGGCTCTCCGGTCGGCCGCCAGCCCGCCAGCGCCCCCCAGGCGCCCCCCATGCCTCCCTGCTCGCCCTCATCCGCCGAGGCGGCCCACACGGCCTCGACCCGTTGGCCGACCCGCACCTGGTCGGCCGGGAGGTCGACCACCGGCGAGTAGGGCAGGACGACGTCGGTCCCGTCGAGCAGCACGAAGGCCCGGACGAAGGGCTCGGTCTCGGTCTGCCCCGGGTACTGCACCGGGGTGACGATCGAGAAGTTGGTGACGGTGCCGGTCTGGGGCAGCTCGACCTCGCAGTCGGGGCCGAGCTCCACGGCGTCGATGGGGCAGTGACCACGGCCGCCGGCATAGACCCGGCCACAATGCGGGCAGCCCAGCCCGACCAGGCGGCGCTCGAGGGTCGCCGCCACCGCCCGGTCGGTGGCCGGTGGCACCGGGTTGGTGTACGTGATCGACGCCAGGTAGTCCATCCGGGTCACCGGCTCCTCGGCCGGACCGGCATCCTCGCCCTCGACCTCGGGCGCCTCCCCGGGCACGAAGCAGACGATGTCGTCGATCCGGCCGACCCGGCTGCCACGCCAGCGGGGCGCCACCCGGGTCCCGACGTCGAGGCTCGACGGCGATCCGGCGTCGACCGCGTGGAGGAGCGGGGTGGTGGCGCCGTCAAGGCGGATCAGGGCGAAGGCGAAGGCGTGCCGGAGCGGGTGCTGGGCCGAGGGCGACGGCACCCAGGTCCACGACTCGACGGTGCCGGCCGGGCCGACCTCCACCAGGTCGTGGGCCAGCTCGGCACCGGTCGCCGGATCCCACTCCATCGGCGGGACGAGCACCTGGTCCCCGTGGCGGACGCCCAGGATGCGTCGCTCGGTGAGCGCGGTCATGAAGGCGCCCACCAGCGGCCCGAGCGACCGCTTGTAGGGGAAGGTGATGGTCGACTCGACGAAGCGGGTCACCGAAGCCCCCGGCGACCGGGCCCGGGCCGATCCCGCCCGCTCACCGGGCGCCGGCGGCGGCCCGGAGCAGCGCCTCGTTGGGGTGGTCGGGCAGGTGGTCGAGCGGGGCGGCCAGCTCCTCGACGGTGGGTCCGAACTGCTCGGCCAGGGGTGCCAGCTTCACGAGGTCGAAATCGTAGAGGGCGGCGCAGTTGCCGGCCAGGATCCGCCGCATCTCCTCCTCGGGCGTCCCGTGGAAGACCTGCCGGAGGTGCTCCCGGGTGAACGGGAACGTTCCCTCGTCGTGGGGGTAGTCGCTGCCCCACATGAAACGGTCCGGTCCGAGCACCGAGCGGGCCTCCGCGTCGGCCGGGCCGGGCTGGCTCACCCCCATCCAGACGTTCCGCGAGAAGTACTCGCTCGCCAGGTGGGGGAGCTTCTCGGCCTCGGAGTAGCGGATCTCCCCGGTCTGGCCCTTGGAGCGGATCTGCTCGATGAGCCCGTCGAGGCGCTTGAGCAGCGGCGGCACCCAGTAGCAGCCGGCCTCGGTGAGCACCAGCCGCAGGCGTGGGAACCGCTCGAGCACGCCGCCCAGGATCAGGTGGACCAGCGGGCGCTGAGTGTAGAAGCCGGCCTCGGCGATGTAGAGGAGCATGGCGATCGGCGTCTTGCCGTAGTCGGGCACCCCGGTCCCTCCGTGCACGTTCACGGGGATCTCGAGGTCCTCGAGCACCGCCCACAGCGGATCGTAGGCCGGGTCGTACAAGGGGCGCACCCACTTGGCGTCGGGCGGCACGTTCGGCAGGAGGATCCCGCCCCGGAGCCCGTGCTCCTTGATCCAGTGGACGTCGGCGATCGCGTCGTCGACGTCGTTGAGGAAGATCTGGCCCACCCCGGCGCGCCGCTCGGGGAACTCGGCGCAGAAGTCGACCAGCCAGCGGTTGTGGGCCCGGATGCCGGCCAGGCGGCGCTCGTAGTGCTCCGGCTCGGGCGGTGGGGCGAACAGGACGAAGCTCGGGAAGAACGGCGGGACGGTGTTGGGGAAGATCACCTCGCCGACGATCCCGTCCTCCTCGAGCTGGCCGTTGCGCAGCTCGCTGTCCCAGTTCCGCAGCCTGCGGTAGTCGCCCAGGTCTTTGAACGGGTTCTTGTACCTGCCCCGCCATGCGTCGAACTCCTCGAGGTACTCGGGATCGAGGTACTCGCGGTAGGCGGCGTGGCTGGCGCCGGCATGACTGTCGGAGGTGATGATGGTGTAACGGTCCGCGGCCTCGGCCGGCACACCCTGCTTGTTCGCCACAGATGACCTCCCCCGGTGGGACGAGATGACTAGAAGCAAATTCTAGTTCGTTGGGCCGAGGCGGGCAAAGGCCGGGCCGGAGGAGCCGGAGCCCGAGGGGGCGTCACCCGGGGGTGAACATCAGGTCGAGGTGGGCCGACCGCAGCCCGTGCACGAAGGCGTTGGGCATCTCGACCGGCTCGGTGCCCGGCGTGAGGCGGAACGACTCGACCCGTCGAAGGAGCTCCTCGAAGAAGACCCGGATCTCGAGCCGCGCCAGCGAAGCACCGAGGCAGAAGTGGGTGCCGAACCCGAAGGAGATGTGCTCGTTGGGGTGCCGGGTCACCTCGAAGCGATCGGGATCGTCGAAATGGGACTCGTCCCGGTTGGCAGAGGCGTACATCAGGACCAGCTGCGATCCGGCAGGGACCTCGGTGCCGGCGATCACCTGGTCGCCGGTCGCCACCCGGCACATGTTGTGAACCGGCGTCACGTAGCGGATGAACTCCTCGACGGCGACCGTCGGGTCGGCGCCCTGCTTGAGCTTCTCCCACTCCCCTGGATTGGCGATCAGGTTGAGGAAGGTGCGGGCGATCACCGTCCGGGTCGTCTCGGCCCCGCCGTCGAGCAGCAGCAGGCCGTCGGCGATCGCCTCCTCCTCGGTCATCGGGACGCCGTCCACCTCGGCGGTGGTGTAGTGGGAGAGGATGTCGTCCATGGGGCAGGTGCGCTTGTCGGCGAACTGGTCGGCGGCCGCTTGGGCGAACTCCATGGCGGCCGCCATCCCCTCCTCGCAGAAGTAGCGCGGTCCCCCGCCGAGGACGATGGTCCGCTCGGACCACTGCTGCAGGTCGGGCCACTGCTCGTCGGGGAAGCCGAGCAGGGTGCCGATCATCATGGCCGGCAGGGGGGCCGCCAGGTCGGCCACCACCTCGGTCTGCCCCCCCTTGGCCGATACGGCGTCGAGCAGGGCGGTCACCTTCGCCCGGACGGGCGGCTCCCACTGCTGCACGGCCCTCGGGGTGAAGCGACGCGAGACCAGGGCCCGGCGGAGCCGGTGGCGGGGGTCGTCGAGGCCGATGATGGAGTCGTCGGCCGGGATGTTGGGGCGGTAGCCGCCTTTGACCTTGTCGGAATTGACGAACACCTCGCGCCGTTTCTCGATGTCGACGATGTCGTCGTAGCGGAAGACGCCGAACAGCTCGTTGACGCCGTCCCAGCACACCGGGGCGTGGGCCCGCAGCCAGGCGAAGGTGGGATGGGGATCCTCGACGTAGAAGGCGCCGTCGAGCAGGTCGAGGGTGCTCAGGTCCACGCTCACGTCGGTCCTCCTCGACACGCCCTCGCGGCCCACCGGTGCAGGGCGAAGACTACCGAACCACCAGGGCCGCGATCACTCGCCGGTCACGGGACCATGCCCTACGGTTGACATCGATGACCGCCCCGGTGGAGCGAGGATGAACGGTTGCACCATCACCGGGATGGGCACTGCCCTGCCCGATCGGGTGGTGCGCAACGAAGAGCTGACGGCGCTCTTCGACACCAGCGACCAGTGGATCCGGGAGCGGTCCGGCATCGTCACCCGACGGGTG
Organism: Acidimicrobiaceae bacterium; assembly: GCA_027315445.1. GTDB lineage: Bacteria > Actinomycetota > Acidimicrobiia > Acidimicrobiales > RAAP-2 > DAHUYA01. The sequence continues at coordinate 17,699 of DAHUYA010000103.1, forward strand.
GCCGCCGGCCCGCTGGCGACCGAGCCCCTCCCCCCTCACGTCCCGGGAGGCCTGGGCACCACCGGGCGGCTCGCCGTGGAGGCGGGGCGGCGGGCGCTCAGCGCAGCCGGGGTCACCCCCGACCGGATCGACCTGCTGATCCTCTGCACCACCTCCCCCGACCAACAGGTCCCGGCCAACTCGGCGGCCGTCTCGGCGGCCCTGGGCGTCCGGGGCGGCGCCATGGACCTCAACGCCGCCTGCGCGGGGTTCACCTACGGGCTGGTCACCGCGGGGGGCCTGCTCGGCGCAGGGGCCCGCCACGTACTGCTGATCGGGGCCGAGACCCTGACCAGGATCACCGACTGGTCGGACCGTTCGAGCGCCTTCCTCTTCGGCGACGGCGCCGGTGCCGCCGTGGTCTCGTCGGTCCCCGGCGAGGGCTGTCTGCTCGGGTGGGACCTCGGGGTGGACGGCTCACTGGTCGATCTCCTCTACACCGACCACGGAGCCGGGATGGTGATGAAGGGCCAGGAGGTGTTCCGCCGTGCCGTGCGGGTCACCGTCGACTCGGCCGTCGCCTCGCTCGAGCGGGCCAAGGTCACGGCCGACCAGATCGCTCTCTTCGTCCCCCACCAGGCCAACATCCGCATCATGGAGACGGTGGCCACCAAGCTCGGGATCCCGACCGACCGAATGGCGTCGGTCATCGCCGAGACGGGCAACACCAGCTCGGCATCCATCCCTCTCGCCCTGGCCGGCGCCGTGGCGGCCGGCCGCCTCTCCGACGGGGACCTGGTCCTCTTGGCCGGCTTCGGAGCCGGCATGACCTGGGCCTCGGTCGTCTGGCGCTGGCAGGCGACCGACTGAGTCACCCGGCGCTGGGCCGTACACCGCACGGCCGTACACCGCACGGCCACCCGGCGCTGGGTCCACCCGGAGCTCGCCGGCCGGTCAGCGGCGGCGCCAGACGGGGTGGGTGGCGTGCTCCCTGGCGAAGCGCTGGGCGATCACCGTCTGCCCGTTCAGGTCGGCGGCCTCCGGATGGGTGGCCAGCCAGACGATGACCGACGCCGGCACCGAGGGCGGGGCGCCCGGGTAGCGGCCCTCGAGCCCGAGGGCCGCCGCGTTGACCAGCTGGCGCTCGGTCTCCACGTAGCCGGGGTCGAGGTTGAAGCAACGAAGCCCCCGGTCCCCGAGCTCGACCGCCAGGATCGGGGCAAAGCGGTGGAAGGCGGCCTTCGAGGCTGCATAGCCCAATCCCCACCCGCCCTGGCCGACCGGTGCGGGGGGGTCGCCGGTCGCCACGTGCGAGGAGACGTTGACCACCGTCCCCCCGCCGGCCTCGAGCATCGGGTCGAGCAGCGCCTTGGTGAGCACCAGCTGCGCCACCACGTTGGCCCGCAGCTTGCGTTCGAGCTGTTCGACCGTCAGCTCCACGAAGGGCACCATGCTGCCGGCGGCGGCGTCGACGGCGTTGTTCACCAGCACGTCCGGCGCTCCCCAGACGTCGAGCAGGTCTCGGGCAACGGCCTCGAGCGACCCGAAGTCGTGCAGGTCGGCCACGAGCGCCAGGCAGCGGCCGCCCCGTTGCTCGATCTCCGCCGCCGTCTCCTCGAGGCTGCCCGGCAACGGGCGGCCGTCGCCGGCGTCGGAGTCGTCCCGACCCTCCCCGGCCCGCCGAGTGCGGGCGGTCACCGCCACGTCGAACCCGGCGTCGGCGAACGCCAGCGCGGTCGCCTTCCCGATCCCGCGGCTGGCCCCGGTCACCAGCACCGTCCGCGTGCGTCCTGCCTGTCCGTCTCCCACGGGCCCGATTTCTACCGCGCGCCCGGCCTCCCCGCGGGGAGCCACGCCGTGCCGGCGGTCAGTGGCTCCCCGCCAGCACGTCCTCCGGCGACTCGCCCCGGCGCACGGCGATGCCCACCAGCAGGGTGGTCAGCTCGTCTTCGAAGGCGTCCTCGGTACCGGCCGGGGCGGTGTCGAGCAGTGCCCGGACCCCGGCCAACTGGTCGGCGGGTCGTTCGGCCAGCAGCCGCAGCAGCTCGGCCAGCGGTGGGTGGCCGGCCTCGGTGGCCGCCCGCAGCCGGATCTCCTGCACCACCGAGCCCAGGGCGGCCCGGGTGACCGAACCCCAGGCCGCCATGGCGTCTGCCACCCCGAACCCCTGGCGCGTCAGCACCGTGATGACGCTGTCGATCACGTCGACCATCTGGTCCCAGCTGAGGGCGCCGGAGAGGAACTGGGCGAAGACCTCCGGCTGCTCCACGAACGCCGACCGGGTGTAGCGAGCCCATTCCCGGAGCCACTCCGACCAGTGCTGCCCCCGATCCTCAGGTGGGATGTTCCGTGAGAGGGAGTGCTCGGCCGCCAGAAGGAGCAGCTCCTTGCGGTTGCGGACGTGGTGGTAGAGACCGGGCACGCTGATCCCGAGGTGGGCGGCCACCGCCTTCATCGAGGCGTGCTCGAGCCCGATGGCCAGCACCGTCTCGGCGATGGCCCGGCGGTCGATCCTCGACGGCCGTCCGACTCGCCGGGGTGGCGGCTTCCCCTCGGGCGGCTTCCCCTCGGGCGGCTTCCCCGTCAACCGGGTGCCGTGGGTGCCGGCGGCCGAGGTCGCCGCCTCAGACCTGCGTGCCGGCGCCATGCACCTCCTCGAGCGTGGGCCCGATCCGGGCCACCAGGTCCGCCAGTCGGTCGACCTCGAAACGGTAGACGGCGGCCGCGTTGGCCCCCAGCATGCGGCGCGCCTCGTCCACCGGCACGTCGGCGAACGACTCGTGGATGCTCTTGCGGGTGTGCGGCCAGGTGCCCTCGGGGTGGGGGAAGTCGTTGCCCCACAGGAAGGCGCCCACCTTGATCTCGTGCCGCCGCTCGATCTCCTGGTGGCTCGGGGTGGACGCGCCGAGGAAGACGTTGGTGCCGAAGTACTCGCTGGGGGGACGGCCCACGTGCTCGGTGAAGGCCCGCCCGAGCTTCACCGTGTTGTGGCCCCCGTGCCACTTCTCGTCCATCCGCTGCACGATGTCGGGCACCCACCAGGCGCCGTCCTCGGTGGTCACGAACTTGAGGCCGGGATGGCGGTCGAACACGCCCGACCACAGCAGGCACCACATCGGGCGGGCCGCCCACCACCAGGCCTCGGTGGCGTAGATGGCGACCATGCCCGGCCCGGGCAGGACGTCGCGCGACGCCCCGCCGGAGTGAACGTGGACCACCATGCCGAGCTCCTCGCAGGCGGACCAGACGGGCTCGTAGCGCGGGTCGTTGTAGCTCGGCTTGTCCGCCCAGAGGGTGGGGATCATGATCGCCCGCAGCCCGTCCGCCGCCACCCGGCGGATCTCGGCCACCGCCCCCTCCACGTCGTGGAGGATGGGCACGGTGGCCACCCCCACCCGGCGCTCGGGGCTGTCGCGGCACAGCTCGGCCAGCCAGCGGTTGTGGGCCTTGGCGCCGGCCATCACCAGGTCCCCGTCGAGGTCGCCGGACGACCCCAGCCCGGCGCTGAAGGGGGCGGACGCCCCGCCGCCCAGCACGTCGGCGTCGGGAAAGATCACCTCGGCCGCCACTCCCTCGCGGTCGAGCTCGTCGTTGCGGGCGGCCGGATCCCACGAGGCCCGACTGCCCCCGTCGCCGGTCAGACGGGCCCACTGTGCCTCGAACTCGTCCGGGCCGGTGGCCGCCCGGCGCTCCTGTACCAGGGCCTTGGCCGCCGCCAGGTCGGCGTCGAACGCCTCCAGGTGGCGACGCTCGAGGTAGTCGCGGTAGCGCTCGGCGGGCGGCCCGGCATGGGTGTCGGAAGAAACGACGAGGTAGCGGTCGGCGCTCGCGGTGCCGGTGCTCATGGCTGCTCCTTGTGGGTGGCGCCGGTCAGGGCGGTCTCAGACATGGTCGTAGCGGGCGGCGGCGAAGGGCAGGAACGCGTCGGCGTCGACCGGGCCGACCAGGCGGGGGGCGATGCTGCTGCGCCTGGTGGTGTACACGAGGGACACCACCCTCACCACCGGCAGGTCGGCCACCGGGGCCGTCGGGGTGTCCCGCAACACCAGCTTCCCCTCCACCCGCTCGAGGGTCTCGGGGCTGCGCACCTGGTCAACCTGCACGAGGAAGGGGCCGGCGTCGAAACCGTTGCCGTCCACCGCTGGCAGGAACTTGAACCAGAACTGCACGGCCGGATAGGGCTCGGGCACCGGCAGACGCTCCACCACCTCGCCCACCATCTCGACGAACGTCACCCCGTGTCGGGTGATGGTGCCCTCCACGTGGTCGCCCTGGCGCTCGAGGGTGAGCTCGGCCAGCTTCTTCGGCTCTCCGAAGCGCTCCCTGCTGATGGCCAGGGCGCTCTCGAGGTCGATCGGGATGACGAGTGGGTACTCGCCGCTCGTCCCCTTGTGGACGGCGTCGACCGCGACGTAGCCGACCATCTCCTTGTGCCGGTGGCCCCCGGGCAGGTCGAGCTCGATGTCGGTGACACGGACGTGGACCCTCGGCTCGGCCGGCGCCTCGAGGGGGGGCGGGAGCACTGCTGCCAGCGCCTCGGGCTCGGTCAGGTACACCGCCTCCAGAGAGGGCAGCAGCGGGCCCCCGCCCCTCGACGCGTCGCGCCAGGCCATGTCCGGTCGCACCCAGCGGTTCTGTCCCACGGCGGCTGCTCCTCTCCTTGTCGTTCGGGGTCGTTCGGGGTCGTTCGGGCGCTAGTCGATGGCCAGCGCCGGGTCGGAGTAGAACTGGGTGCACCACTGGCGGTGGTCGAGGATGCCGCGCTCGTCCTTCAGCAGCACTGGTCGCTCGACGTAGCGCTTGTTCTCCCAGATCGGCACGTCCTGGCTGAGCCCGCCCATGAAGGCCTCGGCCGCCTGCCGGGCGTCGTCGGGACCGTTGCCGGCCGGTGCCAGGAAGATCCAGCGCACGTGCACCCCTTCGTCGTCGATCGGCGTGGTCGAGGTGAGGAACGTGACGACGTCGCGGACTCGGAGCACACCCAGGCCGAGGCCGAACGTCTCGCGGACGAAGGCGCCGCCCATCGAGGTGACCCGCTTGTACGTGCCCTCGATGAGGACGTCGTCCTCGGGGATGTCGTCGGCGCCGTGGACGAAGCGGAAATGGACCGGGTCGTGGTTGTTCTCCGCCATCTCCTGGCAGACGGTGTCGATGACGAAATCGGTGGCGTACGGCTCGCTGAACGCCGGGTCGTCGAACTCGGGCACCTCGGGCACCTCGTAGAAGGGCGCCTTGCCTTCGAGGTGGAACCAGGCCCAGACCATTCGGTTCCGCTCGATCACCGGGAACGACCGCACCTTGGCCTGGGAGGGGATGTGCGAGCCCGGGCCGTACGGGATGTCGGTGCAGCGACCGGTCTCGCCGTCGTAGCACCAGCCGTGGAACGGGCAGACGATGCCCTCGCCCTCCACGTGCCCCCCGACCGCCAGATGGGCCCCGAGGTGGGCGCAATAGGCGTCGGTCACCCGGGCCTGCCCCGAGGCAGTCCGGAAGAGCACCAGATCGCGCCCGAAGTAGTGCAGGGGTACCACCTCGCCGGGGGCCAGCGACTCGGAGGTGGCGACGATGAACCAGCCGTTGGGGACCGGGAAGGGGAAGCGGCGCCCACCCGGTTGCCGCACCCTGGTCCGGAGGGAGGGGTCGGTCAGCAGCTCGGGACGCCGGGGCATGCCCTGGGCGTTCTCCACCGAGTCGTCCCCCGGGGCCCACGTGCCCTCGACCGTGGCGTCGGTCATGGCCTTCCTCCTACTGAGCTCCCGCGGCGGGGCGCCGCCCCGGCTCCTCGGTTCGTTTCCGAACGTGTTATCAATATACGCTCGGTGTCGGACGCCGCAAGTGCCCAGCGGATCAGGAGGAGCGACCGGGGATGCAGGAGCTGCAGGGCAGGGTGGCCGTGGTCACCGGGGGGGCCGGCGGGATCGGCCTGGCGATCGTTCGGTCGTTCCTGGCCGAGGGCATGCGGGTGGCGGTGGCCGACGTGGAGCGGGCCGCACTCGAGCGGGCGGCCACCGAGCTCGAGCCGCTGGGCGAGGTGCTGCCGGTCGAGACCGACGTCAGCGACCTGGCCTCGGTGGAGACGCTGGCCGACGCGGTGTACGGGCACTTCGGAGCGTGCCACGTCCTGTGCAACAACGCCGGGGTGGGCGCCCCGAGCGCCAAGGTGTGGGAGACCACCCCCAACGACTGGCGATGGGTCTTCGGGGTCAACGTCACCGGGGTGGTCAACGGCATCCTGGCCTTCGTCCCCCGCATGCTCGAGTCGGGCGAGGAAGGGCACGTGGTCAACACCTCGTCCCCCGACGGGGGCATCGCCCCCCTGCCCACCGCCTCGGTCTACGCCGCCAGCAAGTCGGCGGTCAGCATCCTGACCGAGTGCCTGGCCACCCAGCTGGCCGAGGAGGGAGGCCGGGTGCGGGCGTCGGTCTTCTACCCCTCCGGCGGCCTCATGCGGACCGGCCTGTGGACGGCCGAGCGCACCCGGCCGGCCGAGCTGGCCCGGGAGCGGCCCCGGACGACCCCGCCGATGACCCCGGAGAAACTCGAGGAGATGGCCGCCAAGGCCGGCCGACCGCTGCAATGGCAGTCCCTCGACGAGCTGGCGGCCCTCGTGGTCGACGGCCTGCGCCGGGAGCGCTTCGTGATGATGCTCGACGCCGAGGAAGCGGCCGACACGCTGCACCGGCGGGCCGACCAATTCGGCCGGCGGGAGCTGCCGAACGCCCACCAGTTCTGACCCCGCCGGGAGTGCCCACACGACAGGCGCCGCATTCCCTAGTGTTGTAACACTGTCGTAATGCCCCGGGGAGGGCGACCGGCCGGGTCGTGGCACGGCCACCGCAAGGCCGTGGCAATGGAGCAGAGGGAGGGACCGTGGCACATCGGGCACTGCGAGCGGCGCTGGCCGGCGGCACGTTGATCATGGCGGCGACCGCCGGCACCTGGTCGGCTGCCTCGGCCGCCACCACCGCCACACCGGGCATCACCGCCCACTCGGTGACCGTGGGCCAGGTGGACACCCTGTCGGGACCGGTGCCGGGGCTGTTCGAGGGGGCCAAGGACGGGACCGAGGCCTACTTCGCCTACGTCAACAGCCAGGGCGGGGTGAACGGGCGCAAGCTCGTCCTGCAGGTCGACGACGACCAGTTCTCGGCGGCCAACTACGCGGCCGACACCGCTCAGCTGGTGCAGAGCGACTTCGCCTTGGTCGGCGGTTTCTCGCTGTTCGACCAGGCCGGGGTCAGCGCCATCGACCAGGCGAAGATCCCCGACGTCACCTTCTCGCTCTCGCCCCAGCGGGAGTCCGACCCGTACAACTACAGCCCCAACCCGATCCCGCCGGGCGGCAGCCGGACCGGGCCGTACGAGTACTACAAGTCGCACTTCGGCGACGCCTACCAGCACATGGCCACCATGCTCAGCAACGTGGCCAGCGCCGAGGAGCAGACCAACGCCGACCTGTCGGCCATGAAGTCGCTCGGGTACAAGGTGGCCTACAGCCGGATCGTCAACCCGCTCGAGACCAACTTCATCGCCGACGTCCTCAAGATGCGGGCCGACGGGGTGAAGATGGTCTACATCGTCGGCCTGGCGGTCGGGCAGGTCGCCGCCCTGGCCCAGGACATGGCGCAGGAGAACTTCAAGCCGGCGCTGTTCTCGACCAGCGGGGTGGCCTACGACTCGAGCTACGTCCCGACGGCCGGCAGCGCCGCCAACGGCACCTACTCGGACATGCAGACCGCCCTGTACGCCGGTGAGGACGCCAAGGTGGTGCCGGCGGTGAAGCTCTTCGACCACTGGGTGAAGAAGGTGAACCCGTCCGCCCACCTCGACGTCTACGGCGTCTACGGTTGGGCCGCCGCCGAGATCTTCGTGCAGGCGCTGAAGGCAGCCGGCAAGAACCCGACCAGGGCATCGCTCTTCGCCCAACTGAACAAGATCACCAGCTTCAACGCCGGCGGGCTCCTGGCCACCGACAACCCGGCCCAGAAGATCCCCTCCCAGTGCTGGTTGCTGGTGAAGGTGTCCAACGGCAAGTGGGAGCGGACCGGCCCCGACCCCAAGTCGGGCTTCATCTGCAAACCGGGTGGCTACCACCCGACGATCAAGCCCTACCGGCGTCCGGCCGGCGCCTGATCGGTCCGATCACAGCACAGCGCGAGGAGGGGGTCCCATGCGCCGACAGCACGACAACCGCCGCCCTCGGCGAGCAGCCCGGGCGCGACCGGCACCGGTCGTCCTCCTGGCCGGGCTCGTGCTCGGCACGGCACTGGTCACCGGGTGGTCGGCGTCCTCGGCCGCCGCGCCCGCCACGCCGGGCATCACCGCCCACTCGGTGACCGTCGGCCAGGTCGACACCCTGTCGGGACCGGTGCCGGGGCTCTTCCAGGGCGCCAAGGACGGGACCGAGGCCTACTTCGCCTACGTCAACTCCAAGGGCGGGGTCCATGGGCGCACGCTGGTGCTCCAGGCCGATGACGACCAGTTCTCGGGGGCCAACTACGCCGCCGACACCGCCCAGCTGGTCAAGAGCGACTTCGCCCTCGTCGGCGGCTTCTCGCTCTTCGACGCCTCCGGGGTGAGCGCCATCGACCAGGCGAAGATCCCCGACATCACCTACTCGCTCTCGGGCCAGCGCGAAGCCTCGCCGTACAACTACAGCCCCAACCCGATCCCGCCCGGCGGCGTACCCCTCGGCCCCTACGAGTACTACAAGTCGCACTTCGGCGATGCCTACCAGCACGTCGGCACCCTGATCGGCAACGTGGCCAGCGCCTCGGCCTCGGCGTACGGCGCCGACGCCGCCATGCGATCGCTCGGGTACAAGTTCATCTACACCCGGATCGTCCAGCCGCTCGAGAGCAATTTCATCCCCGACGTCTTGAAGATGCGGGCCGCCGGCGTCCGGATGGTCTACATCGCGGCGCTGTCGGTCGGGCAGGTGGCCGCCCTCGCCCAGGACATGGCACAGCAGAACTTCAAGCCGGCGCTGTTCACCACCAGCGGCGTGGCCTACGACTCGAGCTTCATCCCGACCGCCGGGAGCGCCGCTGAGGGCGCCTACAGCAGCATCGGCCAGGCCCTCTACCTCGGCCAGGACGCCAAGACGGTGCCGGCGGTGGCCCTGTACGACCACTGGATGCACAAGGTCGACGCCCACGCCCACCTCGACATCTTCGGCGTCTACGGCTGGGCGTCGGCCGAGATGTTCGTCCAGGCCCTCGAGGGCGCCGGGGCCCACCCGACCCGGGCCTCGCTCTTCGCCCAGCTGAACAAGATCACCAGCTTCAACGCCGACGGGCTGTTGGCCACCGACGACCCGGCGCAGAAGATGCCGGGCAACTGCTGGCTGCTGGTGAAGGTGGTCGGCGGCAAATGGATACGCACGGGCCCCGACCCCAAGTCCGGCTTCGTCTGCAAGCCCGGCGGCTTCCGGCCGACCCCCCGCCCGTACCGGCGGCCGCCCGGCGCCTGAGCCCGGCGGGCGCTCCCCTCGTCCGTGGCACGCCTGCTGGTCGTCCATCACACCGCCTCGCCGGCGACCCACGCCATGCTCGAGGCGGTGGTCGAGGGGGCCGGCGATCCCGCCATCGAGGGTGTCGAGGTGCTGCGGCGCCCGGCGCTGGCCGCCACCGCCCTCGACGTGCTCGAGACCGACGGCTGCCTCCTCGGGACCCCGGCCAACATCGGGTACATGTCGGGTGCCCTCAAGCACTTCTTCGACCAGGTGTACTACCCCTGTCTCGACGCCACCGTCGGGCGCCCCTACGCCCTGTTCGTCCACGGCAACAGCGACACCACCGGCGCCGTGCGCGCCGTCGAGGCGATCGCCACCGGCCTGCGGTGGCGCCGGGCGCAACACCCCGTCCGCGTCATCGGGACGCCGACGAGGTCCGATCTCGACGCCTGCCGGGAGCTCGGGGCGTCGATGGCGGCCGGCCTGGCCGAAGGGCTCTGACCCCGGCCGCTACCGGAGGGGCCGGAAGAACGGGAGGGTGATCTCGTCGTCGACCCGGTGGAAGGCGACCTCGAGGGCCATCCCCTCGGCCAGGTCCTCCGGCTCGCACCCGACGACGGCCGTCATCACCCGGGGACCCTCCTCGAGCTCGACGATGGCCGGGGCGTAGGGCACCTCGAAGGCCGGGTGCTGGGCCCGCCAGACGACGGTCCACGAGTAGAGGACGCCCCGACCCGACGCCCCGACCCATTCGGGACCGGGCCGGTGGCAGCGCCAGCAGATGATGGTCGGATTGGTTTGCAGCGCCTGGCAGCCCGGGCAGCGCTGGTAGCGCAGCTCCCCTGCCCGGCAACCCTCCCAGTAGGGGATCGAGGCCAGGGAGGGGCGGGGGACGGGGATCCCGTCCACCTGGGGACGGAGGATGGTCACGGCCGCTCCCGCCCGAGCAGGAGAACGTCGGTGAACAGCGCCCCGGAGCCGCCGTTGGAGCACAGGGCAACCTCGGCCCCGGGCACGGCCATGCCCGGGCAGCTGCCCCGCAGCTGCTCCACCCCCCGGATCACCCGCTGGAGCTGCTGGGCGCTGATCCCGGCGTGGCTGAACGACATGGTGCCCCCGTCGGTGGTCACCGGGTGCGTGCCCCCCGGGGCGATGGCGCCATCGTCGACCAAGCCTCCCCCCTCTCCCTCACCGCAGAACCCGAACGCCTCGAGCTGGCGGATGATCTCGAAGCTGAACGGGTCGTAGAGCTCGCAGACGTCCACGTCGCCCGGTCCCAGCCCGGCCATGGCGAACGCCCGGCGGGCGGCGCCGCGCCCGACGTAGCCGGCCGGCGTGCCGTCGCCGCGGTCGGCGCCGAGGTCCCACGACGGGGCGATCGTGTAAGCGGGACCGAACGCCTCGCTGGCGCCGCCGAGGAGGTGCACCGGCCGCGTCGGGCCGTCGGCCGCCCGCTCGGCGGTCGTCAGCACCAGCGCGCAGCCCCCCTCGGAGGTCATCGAGCAGTCGAGCAGGTGGAAGGGGTCGGCCACCATCCGCGACGCGAGGACGTCGTCGGGGGTGAACGGCCCTCGTCCCGAGTACACCGCCCCGGGGTGGGCGCTCCCGTTGTTGCGGATGGTGGCGGCGACGGTGGCCAGCTGCGCCGGCGTCGTGCCGTGGCGCACCATGTGCCGGCGTGCCATGAGGGCGAACTCGGCGGCGGTGAACAGGCCGTAGGAGACCACCAGCTCGTTGGTGGGCCGCGTCCACGGCGCCGTCTGGCTCCGGTCGGTGTAGAGCCCGGCGCCGCCGGCGGCGAGCAG
>DAHUYA010000106.1 GCA_027315445.1 Acidimicrobiaceae bacterium
TGCAGGCGGGTGTTCATCTCGAGGAAGTAGAACTCGCCGTCCTGGTAGAGGAACTCCACCGTGCCGGCGTTGCGGTAGCCGCAGGCCTCGCTCACCTTCACGGCCGCGGCGCCCATGGCCCGGCGCACCTCGTCGGGGAACGCCGGCGCCGGGCTCTCCTCGATCAGCTTCTGGTGCCGGCGTTGGCACGAGCAGTCGCGCTCGCCCAGCCACAGCGTGTGGCCGTGGGCGTCCGCCAGGACCTGCATCTCGATGTGGCGGGGCCAGGGCAGATAGCGCTCGACGTAGATCTCCGGCCGCCCGAAGTAGGCCTGCGCCTCCCGCTGGGCGGACTCCATGGCGTCGGCCGCCTCCTCGGCCGACGCCACCACCTTCATCCCGCGCCCCCCACCGCCGTAGGCGGCCTTGATCGCCACCGGCCAGCCGTGGTCCTCGCCGAAGGCCACCACCTCGTCGGGGGAGGTGAGGGGCTCGGATCGGCCGGGCACCCCGGCCACCCCCACCTCGGCGGCCGCCAGCCGGGAGCTGATCTTGTCGCCCATCACCTCCATCGCCTCCGGCGGTGGGCCGATGAAGGTGACCCCCCGGGAGCCGATGGCCCGGGCGAAGTCGGGGTTCTCGGAGAAGAAGCCGTACCCCGGGTGCACGGCGTCGGCGCCGCTCCGCTCGACGGCCTCGAGGATGGCCCCGGTGTTGAGGTAGCTCTCGGCGGCCGTCTCCCCCCCCAGGGCGTAGGCCTCGTCGGCCATCCTGACGTGGAGGGCCTCGCGGTCGAGCTCCGAGTAGACGGCCACGGTGGCGATCCCGAGCTCGCGACAGGTCCGCATGACCCGGACGGCGATCTCTCCCCGGTTGGCGATGAGGACCTTCTGCAGCACGCTTCGCCTTTCGACTGGTCTGACCGAGCAACCGGCGCAGGACCGCCCCGTTCCCGGCGGTGCCCGCCCGGTCACCGCCCAGGTGGCGGACCACCAACACTGGCACGCCGCGTATGGTTCCTGCCATGTCCGAGGCCGGCGCCGGCTCGGGGGGGCTTCGCCGGTTCGGGCGCATCGACTCCACCAACCGCTACCTGCTCGACCAGGCCCGCCGGGGCGCCCCCGAGGGACTGTGGGCGGTGGCCGACCACCAGACGGCGGGCCGGGGCCGGCTCGGTCGGCGCTGGGAGGCGCCGCCGGGCGCCTCCCTGCTGGCGTCGGTCCTGTTCCGCCCGGCGCTCGAGCCCGAGGACCTCCATCTGTGCACCGCTCTCGTCGCCCTGGCGGGCATCGACGCCTGCGCCGAGGTGGCGGGCGTGTCGCCGGGAGTCCAATGGCCCAACGACCTGGTGGTCGACGATCGCAAGCTCGCCGGGGTGCTGGCCGAGGCCGACGCCCGGGCACCCGGGGGGCCACCCGGGTCGAGGGCGGTGGTGGTGGGGATCGGCGTCAACGTCGACTGGCCGGGACCCCGGGCGCCGGCGGCACGTGCCTGGCCGAAGAGGCGGGAACGGCGGTGGACCGCGAGCGGCTGCTCGAGGCGTTGCGCGTGGCGGTCGGTCGCCGTCGCCCCTCCCTCGACTCCGGCCCGGGTCGGGGGGCGGTGGGCGGCGAGCTGCGGGCCCGGTGCGCCACCCTGGGTCGGCGGGTCCGGGTGACCGTCGCCCGCGAGACGGTGACCGGGGGGGCGGTGGACCTCACCCCCCGAGGTCACCTGGTCGTCGACACCCCTGCCGGCAGGGTGGAGGTCAGCGCCGGGGACGTGCTCCACCTCCGTCCGGCCTGACGATCGGCAGCCGGGGGGTGCCCGCCGGCGCCGGTAACCTGTCCGGGCTATGCGACTGCTCGTCACCGGTGCCGCCGGGTTCATCGGCTCCAACTTCGTCCGCCACTGGGTCGAGCGCCACCCCGACGACCAGGTCGTGGCCTACGACGCCCTGACCTACGCCGGGAACCGCCCCAACCTGGCGCCGGTCGAGGACCGGATCCGGTTCGTGGAGGCCGACGTGTGCGATCTCGGGGCCGCCCTCGCGGCGATGGCGGAGTCCGAGGTCGACACGGTCGTCCACTTCGCAGCCGAGTCGCACAACAGCCTGGCCGTGCTCGACCCGGCGCGGTTCTTCCGCACCAACGTCCTGGGCACCCAGACGATGCTCGAGGCGGCCCGGCGGCACGGGGTGAGCCGGTTCCACCACATCTCGACGTGCGAGGTGTACGGCGACCTCGACCTCGACACCGACGAGCGGTTCACCGAGGAGAGCCCGTACCGGCCGCGGACCCCCTACAACGCGTCGAAGGCCGGCGCCGACCACGCGGTGCGGGCCTACGGCGAGACCTTCGGGCTGCCGGTGACCATCACCAACTGCTGCAACAACTACGGGCCGCTGCAGTTCCCCGAGAAGGTGATCCCGCTGTTCACCACCCGGGCCCTCGACGACCAGCCGCTGCCCCTCTACCGGTCGACCCAGAACCGGCGGGAGTGGCTGCACGTGGACGACCACTGTGCGGCGGTGGAGGCCGTGCTCGAGCGCGGCCGGGTGGGGGAGACGTACCACGTCGGCAGCGGGGTGGAAGCCAACATCGAGGAGATCGCCGACCTGGTGCTCGGGACCCTGGGCAAGCCGTCGTCGCTCAAAGAGCTGGTGCCCGACCGGCCCGGGCACGACCGCCGGTACCTGCTCGACTCGACCAAGATCACCCAGGAGCTGGGCTGGGAGCCCGAGATCCCCTTCGGCGAGGGCCTGGCGGCCACCGTGAGCTGGTACGCCGACAACCGGGCCTGGTGGGAGCCGTTGCGGGCCCGGGCGCCGGTGGTCGAGGCCGAGTGGGCGGCCGCCCGCTGACCGTGGCCCGGGGCCGATGAGGGTGCTGGTGACCGGCGGCGCCGGCCAGCTCGGACGCGACCTCGCCCTGGCCCTGGCGGGCCAGGTGCCGCCCGGAGGCCGCCGGCGGGCGCTGTACGGTCCCGAGGGACCCGTCGAGATCCCCGGCACCGAGGTCGTGACGACCGATCACCGCACGCTGCCGGTGGAGGACCGGGCGGCGGTCCTCGGGGTGGTCGCCTCGCTGCGACCCGACGTGATCGTCCACGCCGCCGCCCACACCGACGTGGACGGGTGCGAGGCCGACCCGGACCGGGCCTTCCTGGTGAACGCCCTGGGCACCCGCCACCTGGCCGAGGCGGCGGTGGGGCGCGGGGCCCACCTCGTCTACCTGTCGACCGACTACGTGTTCGATGGGACGGCCGACCGCCCCTACCGCGAGTGGGACACGCCGCGACCGCTGTCGGTCTACGGCGCCAGCAAGCTGGCCGGCGAGCTGGAGTGCCCCCCCGGGTCCACCATCGTCCGCACGTCGTGGGTCTGCGGGTTCGCCGGCGCCAACATGGTGAAGACCGCGCTCCGGCTGGCCGCCGGAACGGGCGAGCTCCGCTTCGTTGACGACCAGCGGGGGTCGCCCACCTTCACCGCCGACCTGGCGGCCGCGCTGGTGACCCTGGCCACCGACCGCCGTCCCGGGGTGTTCCACGTCACCAATCGAGGAGAGACGACCTGGTACGGCTTCGTGCGGGCGGTGCTAGCGGCCGCCGGGCACGACCCCGACCGGGTTCGACCGGTCACGACGGGAGAGCTGGTGCCCCGGCGCCCGGCGCCCCGCCCGGCCAACTCGGTCCTCGACAACGCCGCCCTGCGCCTGAGCGGCCTCCCGCTGCTGCCCGACTGGGAGGATGGGCTCCGCCGCCTGGTGACGGCCCTGGCGGAGAAGGCGGATGTCGAGTGAGGCCCGAGGCAGAGGGAGCGCCATGAGGAGACCGAGCCCTACGAGGAGAGCGGGGAGATGAGCGCCTCGGAGCCCCGCCGGGTCGCCGTCGTCGGCGCCGGCTACGTCGGCCTGCCGACCGCCGCCACCCTCGCCCACCTCGGGCACCGGGTGGTGCTGGCCGAACGGGACCCCGTTCGCTACGAGAAGCTGGCCCGCGGCGAGATGCCGATCCTCGAGAAGGGCCTCGGCACCCTGGTGGCCGAGGGCGTGGCCGCAGGGAGGCTCCGCTTCGTGCGGGCCGCTCCCGAGGCGGTGGCGGGGGCGGAGTTCGTCTTCCTGTGCGTGCCGACGCCCCAGGGCGGGGACGGGGCCGCCGACCTCTCGTACGTGGCGGCCGCGGCCGAGGAGATCGCCCCGCACCTCGCCCCGGGGGCGGTGGTGGTCAACAAGTCGACGGTGCCGGTGGGCACGGTCACCCTGGTGCACCGGATCACCGGGCGCGACGACATCACCGTGGTCTCGAACCCCGAATTCCTGCGCGAGGGCACCGCGGTGGAGGACAGCCTCCACCCTGACCGCATCGTGGTGGGCGCCGACGACCACCGGTCGGCCAGCGCGGTGGCCGAGCTGTTCGCCGGCACCGGCGCACCCCGGATCGTCACCGACACCACCACCGCCGAGACCATCAAGTACGCCTCCAACGCCTTCCTGGCGACCAAGCTCAGCTTCGTCAACGAGCTGGCCGGGGTCTGCGAGTCGGTGGGGGCCGACGTCCGCGACGTCATCCTCGGACTGGGCTACGACCGGCGCATCGGCTTCGAGTTCCTCCGCCCCGGGCCGGGGTGGGGCGGTTCGTGCCTGCCCAAGGACACCTCGGCCCTGGTGCACATCGCCGAGGAGGCGGGCTACGACTTCGCCCTGCTTCGGGGGGCCATCGCCGGCAACGACGCCCAGCTCGCGCGGGTCCTGCGCAAGGTGGCGGTGATGGCCGGCGGAAGCCTGCAGGGCTCGGCGGTCGCGGTCTGGGGGCTCACCTTCAAGGCCGGCACCGACGACCGGCGGAGCTCGCCGGCCGTCGCCCTGGCCCGTCGGGCATTGGAGGCGGGGGCGAGGGTGCAGGCCTTCGACCCCACCGTGGGCAGCGCCGAGGCCCGGGGGGAGCTGGCCGGGATGGTCCTGTGCGCCGACCCGTACGAGGCGGCCCGGGGGGCCGGGGTGGTGGCGCTGCTCACCGAGTGGGACGAGTTCCGGGGGCTCGACTTCGAGAAGGTGCGCGAGGTGATGGCCACCCCTGCGGTGGTCGACGCCCGCAACCTGCTCGACCCGGCCGCCCTCCGGCGGTTGGGTTTCGCCTACACCGGGGTCGGCCGCCGATGAGCCGGGTGGTGGTGGCCGGCGGGGCCGGCTTCGTGGGCTCGCACCTCTGCGACGCCCTTCTCGCCCGGGGCGACCAGGTCGTGTGCGTCGACGACCTGTCCACCGGAAGGCGCGAGAACCTGACCGCTCCCTCGGCGGAGGGACAGCTCGAGCTGGTGGTGGCCGACGTGAGCCGCGAGGTTCCGGTGGAGGGCCCGATCGACGCCGTCTGCCATCTGGCCAGCCCCGCCTCCCCTCCCGCCTACCTCCGCCACCCCCTCGAGACCCTGGCCGCCGGCAGCGAGGGGACTCGCCGCCTGCTCGAGCTGGCCGCCGCCCACCGGGCGCGCTTCCTGCTCGCCTCCACCAGCGAGATCTACGGCGACCCCGTGGTCCACCCCCAGCAGGAGAGCTACCGGGGCAACGTCGACCCGACCGGCCCCCGCAGCGTCTACGACGAGGCCAAGCGGTTCGCCGAGTCGCTGACCATGGCCTGGCGGCGCACCAGGGCCGCCGACACGGCCATCGCCCGCATCTTCAACACGTACGGCCCGCGGCTTTCCGCCGGCGACGGACGCGTGGTGTCCAACTTCGTGGTCCAGGCCATGACCGGTGAGCCCCTCACCGTCTACGGCGACGGATCCCAGACCCGCAGCCTCTGCTACGTCGACGACCAGGTGCGCGGCCTGCTCGCCCTCCTCGACTCCGACGAGGCCGGGCCGGTCAACATCGGGAACCCGGACGAGCGCACGGTGCTCGAGCTCGCCGGCACGGTGAGGAAGCTCACCGGCTCGCAGTCGCCCATCGTGTTCGAGCCCCTCCCCACCGACGACCCGACCCGCCGGTGCCCGGACATCACCCTGGCCCGGCGGGCCCTGGGCTGGAAGCCCGAGGTCGGGCTCGAGGACGGCCTGCGCCGCACGATCGACCACTTCGCCGCCCTGCTCGGGGCCGGCGCCGGGGCCGAGGATGGAGGGGAGTGCGGTGGCTGAGCGCGCCCTCGAACGGCGGCGGTACGAGACGCTGTCGGTGATCGTGCCGGTGTACAACGAGCGGGCCACCGTGGCCGAGGTCATCCGCCGGGTGCGCACGGTGGACATCCCGCTCCGGGTCGACGTGGTGGAGGTGGACGACGCCTCCACCGACGGCACCGACAAGGTGCTGGCGACCATCGAGGACTCCACCGTCCGGGTGATGACCCACGAACGCAACCAGGGCAAGGGGGCGGCCATCCGCACCGGCCTGGTCCACGCCCAGGGCGACCTGCTGCTGGTGCAGGACGCCGATCTCGAGTACGACCCCGAGGACTGGCCCCGCCTGCTCGACCCGGTGCTCCGCGGCAAGGCGTTCGTCGTCTACGGGAGCCGGTTCACCGGTGAGCGGAAGAACATGCTGCCGCTCCACTGGGTGGGCAACCGCTTCCTCTCGCTGGTCACCAACCTCCTCTACTCCTCGACCCTTTCGGACATGGAGACCTGCTACAAGCTGTTCGACCGCCGGGTGCTCGACGGGATCACCATCGTGTCGAACCGCTTCGACTTCGAGCCGGAGATCACGGCCAAGGTGCTCCGCCGGGGCTTCCGGATCTACGAGGTGCCGATCTCCTACGCCGGTCGCGAGCCGGACGAGGGCAAGAAGATCACCTGGCGCGACGGGCTGGGGGCGCTGCGGGCCCTGATCCGCTTCCGGTTCACCCGGGACTTCTGATGGCCCCCGGCCGGGGCCGCCCGGGCGGCTCGCCCACCGCGTCGGCAGTGGGCGCGGTGGTGATCGACTACGACGCCGGGAAGGCGCTGGCCGACTGCGTCGCCTCGCTGCGGGCCGAGGGGGTGGAGGACGTGGTGGTGGTCGAGAACGGCCGGGCCGGCGGCGCACGGGGCGTGCTCGGCTCGGCCGGCCGATCGGTGCGGGGTGCCGACGGCCAGCCCGTCCCCGTGGTGGTGCCCGGCCGGAACCTGGGCTACGGGGCGGGCGCCAACCGGGGGGTTGCGGCGCTCGGGGGCGAGGAGCTCGTGCTCGTGTGCAACCCGGACCTGACAGTGCACCCGGGGGCGGTGGCCGCCCTGGCCGCGGCGCTCCGGGAGGAGCCGGCGTGGGCCGTCGTCGGCCCGAGGGTCTGCAACCCCGACGGCACGGTCTACCCCTCGGTGCGGCGCTTCCCGTCCATGCTCGACGCCGCCGGGCACGCCCTGCTGGCCCTGTTCCGGCCGGACAACCGCTTCAGCCGCCGCTACCGGCCGCCGGACGCCCTGGGTGAGCGCCGGCAGCCGGCCGACTGGGTGTCGGGGGCCTGCTTCCTCGTGCGGCGCACCGCCTGGGAGGAGCTCGGCGGCTTCGACGAGGGCTACTTCATGTTCGCCGAGGACATGGACCTGTGCTGGCGGGCCGGGCAGGCCGGCTGGGGGGTCGGGGTGGAGCC
>DAHUYA010000108.1 GCA_027315445.1 Acidimicrobiaceae bacterium
CAACGGCACCCCTCCGGCACACGTGTCACGCCATCCGGTCGCCCCGACCGCCTACCGTGGGCACGGCAGCGGCCGCCGGGCGGCCGGCGGGCACGGACGAGGGAGCTGGTCGTGGGCACAGAGGTGCGCGGGGTGGTGGCCTTGACCAAGGGCGGGCCGGTGCGGCTCGAGACGGTGCTCGTCCCCGACCCCGGTCCGGGCGAGGCGGTGGTGACCGTGCAGGCCTGCGGGGTGTGCCACACCGACCTCCACTACCGGGAGGGCGGCATCACCGACGACTTCCCCTTCCTCCTCGGGCACGAGGCGGCCGGCCGGGTGGCCGCAGTCGGGGAGGGCGTGACCTCGATCGCCCCGGGCGACTTCGTCGTCCTCAATTGGCGGGCGGTCTGCGGGGGGTGCCGGGCCTGCCGCCGCGGCCGCCCGTGGTACTGCTTCGCCACCCACAACGCCACGCAGAAGATGAGCCTTTCCGACGGGACGCCGCTCACCCCGGCCCTCGGCATCGGGGCCTTCGCCGAGCAGACCCTGGTGGCGGCCGGGCAGTGCACCAAGGTGGACGAGCGCGCCCGCCCGGAGGTGGCCGGGCTGCTCGGGTGCGGGGTGATGGCCGGCCTGGGGGCGGCCATGTTCACCGGCGAGGTCGGGCCGGGCGACTCGGTGGCGGTCTTCGGCTGTGGCGGGGTGGGGTGCGCGGCGGTGGCCGGCGCCCGGCTGGCCGGGGCGACGACCGTGATCGGGGTGGACCTCGACCCCGGCAAGCTCGAGCTGGCCACCGGGTTCGGGGCCACCCACACGGTCGACGCCTCGGCCGAGGACCCGGTGGAGGCCATCCGGTCCCTCACGGGTGGCTTCGGGGCCGACGTCTACATCGAGGCCGTCGGCCACCCATCGGTCTTCGCCCAGGCGTTCGCCGCCCGCGACCTGGCCGGCACGCTGGTGCAGGTGGGTGTGCCCACCCCCGACATGCGCCTCGAGATGCCGATGATCGACTTCTTCGGCCGCGGCGGCCGGCTCAAGCCCTCCTGGTACGGCGACTGCCTGCCGAACCGGGACTTCCCGATGCTGATCGGGCTGTACCTGCAGGGCCGGCTCGACCTCGACCGGTTCGTCAGCGAGACCATCGCCCTCGACCAGGTGGAGGAGGCCTTCCACCGCATGGAGCGGGGGGAGGTGCTGCGCTCGGTGGTGGTGCTCTGAGCGGGCCGGGTGGGCCGGGTGGGCCGGGACGTCCCGGCAGCGGTCGCCGCGCCCGGTCAGGGTGAGGCGATCAGCACCGCCACCAGGGCCAGGTAGCCGGCCACGATGACCCAGCCGGCCGGGCGCCTCAGGCCACGACCGGCCCAGGCGAGGACGAGCGAACCGAGGGTGGCGACGGCGTACCAGACGGCGACGAGCCGCCCTTCGGAACCCCCGCCGAGGCCGACCACCGCCGCCGGCAGCAGCAGCCCGAAGGCCACGTTGAGCGTGTTGCTGTTCAAGGCCTCGCTGAGCACCGCCGAGCCGCGGCCACGGGCGGCCAGGTGCACCGCCACCACCGCGTTGGGGAGGCTGGTCACGGCGGCGAGGATGATGCCCCCGAGCACGATGTCGGGCAGACCGAAGTGCCTCCCCAGACCGGTGGCCGCCCGCTCCATGGTGACACTGGCTGCCACCACGACCGCCAGCGACCCGACGGCCAGCAGACCGTCGCGCCAGTCCCCGCGCCGCACGTCGATCACCTCGGCCAGCTCGACCTCCTCGTCGGCCACGGCTGCCGCCACCCACCGCAGCGCCGGACCGGGCGCGGCGGTCCGGGCCAGTCGCCGCTGCGACCAGCCGGCCGACCAGAGGTAGGGCAACAGCGCCACCGCCACCAGCAGCAGCCCAGCGAGCGGATCGACCACCCCCTCGACCACGAGCAGGCAGGCAGCCGCCGCCCACAGAGCCACCGCCCCGGCGAGCACCACCACCCTGCGGTGCAGGGCGATGCGCCCGGCCACCAGTGCGCCCAGCCCGAGCAGGGCCGCCAGGTTGAAGACGTTGGAGCCGAGGACGACCCCGATGCCAACGCTGCCCTGGTGGTGGCCGAGCGCGGTGACGGCCGAGGTGATCTCCGGGGCGTCGGCCGCCAACGCGGCCACCAACCCGAGCAGCGCCTCGCTGAACCCGAAGCGCTCCCCCAGCCGCTCGAGGCGCGAGACCAGGAGCCAGCTGGTGGCCAGGCTGGCCGTTGCCCCGAGGACGAAGTCGACCCAGTCCCAGGTGACGCTCACCGGCGCGATGGCGCCCGGCGCCCGTCGGCGCTCAGGGCACCGACGCCCGTGGCCCTCTCGACGGCGACACGGGATGCGTTGGCACGGGTCGGGTGCACGTCGGTCGGCTTCCTCTTCGCGGGTGGCCGAGGTGCCGACCAGCCTTCCCGGCGCGCCCCGGACATCCTAGGTGCGGCACCCGGTGCCACGCGACCAGGCCGCTCGCGGATTGGCTCAGGCCCCGGGGATCGTCACCGGATACCAGCTCGCCCCCGCGTCGTCGGTCAGGTAGAGCGTGCCGAGCCCGGCCGTGGCCGGCGCCGTCCCCACCAGCTGGAGCAGGCCACCGGGGGGAGCGTGCACCACCACGCCGTGGGTGGCGTCGGTGAAACCGAGGTCGGTCACGCCCATCCCGCCGTCGTCGAAGGTGATGGCCGCCGTCCAGCCGGTGCCGGCACCGGTCGTCCGGTAGAGCCAGCTGGCACCCGAACGGGCGGACACCACCAGGGTGGTCGGCGTGGCGGCGGCGATGGCTCCGGCGTCGCCCAAGAACGGCGGCACCGCGACCTGGCGGTAGGTGTGTCCCCCGTCGGTGGAGACGAAGACCTGCTTCTGCTCGCTGCCGGCGGCGGCGTTCCCGGCGCACAGCACCGCCAGGTCGGTCGGGGTCGAGGCGGACAGGTCCACCGTCGACCAGTAGCCCGGCCCCGCCGTCGGGCACGGGTCGGGCAGGACGGCGAAGTGAGAGCCGTCGGGCGAGCCGAGGATGGTGGCCGTCCCACCCCCCTCGGCCAACAGGTACACGGCGTGACCCTGCACCTGCAGGTCGACCGAGTGGGTCCTGGGCGGCAGGACGGCGTCACCGAGCGGTTGCCACCGGTCGCTGCCCGACGGTGACCGGTAGAGCACTGCCGGTCCGACACAGCTGGGGGCACCCGGGCAGGCGGCGGCGAAGACCTCCCCGTCGGCGGTCGCCAGGTCGAGGACTCCGACGCCCGCCGCCAGCACCACCTGGTGCCAGGAGGTGCCCCCGTCGTGGGTCACCCAGAGTCCCGGGTCGAAGGCGAAGCCGTCGGAGGGGTCAGCGAAACGGAGCCGGCTGACGCCGGTCGAACCGGTGTCGATCGGGGCGGGCGGCGCCGAGACACTCGACCAGGTGCGACCCCGGTCGAGGGTGTGGCGGACGGCGGTGCACCAGCCGGCCGGGCAGGCGACGGCGCCCAGCACCCAGGCGTCGTCGTCGGAGACGAAGGTCACCGACTGGGCGAGGAAGCCGGTGGTCGGCGGCGCAGTCGTGGCCGTGGGGCCGGGAAGCGACGTCGACGTGGTCGACGTGCGCCCGGCGGATCGGGGCGGGGTGGAGGCACCGGTGGACGACCCCCGACGGGTCGCGACGGTGGCCGGTGTGCCACACCCGGCGGCCGGCACCGCCACCACCAGCCCGAGTGCGAGCGCCAGGGCCCCACGCCGGCGCCGGCTCGAGTCCACCTGCACAACATTCCCACGATGCACCACACCGCTTGGTTGCGCGGCCGTGCCGGCGGCGGGGGCAGAATCCCACGGTGCCCGAAGATCGGTCCGAGGAGGTGGACGTGGATCGGCTCGGCGGAGTGCACGGGGCTCGGCCCGACGATCGACCCGAGGCGTACATCCCCTTGCCGGCCGGCCACCGACACCCGGGCAGCCCCGCCGCCACCGTTTTCGACCTGGTGGCAGCCACGTACGACACTGCCCGGCCGGGCTACCCCGCTGCGGCCCTCGCCCGCATCGGTGCCGAGTGCGGTCTCGGGCCGTCGAGCCGGGTGCTCGAGGTCGGCTGCGGCACCGGGCAGGCCACCCGTGCGCTCGCGGCGTCCGGGTGCGCCCTCCGCTGTCTCGAGCCGGGCCACAACCTGGCGGCCCTGGCCCGCCGCAACCTCGCCGCCTGGCCCCTGGTGGAGGTGGTGGAGACCACGTTCGAGGCGGCCGGCGAGCCGGCCGAGGGGTACGACGCGGTGGTGTCGGCCACCGCCTTCCACTGGATCGACCCGCGGCGTTCCTACGCCGAGGCCACCCGGGTCCTCCGACCCGAGGGCCACCTGGTCCTCCTGACCAACACCCAGGCCGCCGGCGGAACCGAGGACGCCGTCGCCGGCGAGGTGCAGGCCCTCCACGCACGCCTGGCTCCCGAGCTCGGTGCTTGGACGTTCCCCACCGTCGAGCAGGTGGCCGACCGGGCGGGCGCCGGCGGGGACGTCGCCGCCGTCTGGACCCGGGTCGACCGCCGGCTGGCCGACCCGCCGGCGGTCGACCACCTGGTCGAGCCACCCCGGGTGACCACCTATCCGTGGCTCGCCCGGCACGACACCGCCGCCTACCTGGCGATGCTCGGCACCCACTCCTCCTACGCCCTGATGGACCCCGGCCGCCGCCGGCGGTTGTTCGAGTCAGTGGGGCGCCTGGTCGACGAGCATCTCGCGGGCAACGTCACCAAGCAGTACGTGTGCGTGTTGGCCGTCGCCCGGCGGTCCCCTGCCCGACGGCGTCCCGGGCAGCCGGCGTGAAGGTGACGCCATTCGTCTCGATGACGGCCAGCCGTGTCGCCAGGAGGCCGCCGCAGACGATGACCTCTCCATTGAGCGGGCAGGACTCATGCGCCAAGAAGGCCACCGCCGGATCCACCGCGAGCCCGCCCAGATCTTCACCTTCAGTTTTGGCCCTCACTTCTGCCTGGGTGCAAACCTGGCTCGGCTCGAAGCTCGGATCGCTCTGGAGACGATCTTGCCGCGCATCCCTGAGTGGAGCGTCGACGAGGAGCAATCCGAACTGACCGGCGGCATCGACACCCGCGGCTGGGCGCGCCTCCCTGTCGACATCCCCTGAGCGGCTGCCCGCGGTGCGGGCATCGCCGTCTGGTCCCAAGCGTCCTGGCGTCGCCCGACGACGCCCCACCCGGCGGCGTCCCGGGAGCCGGCGCCGTCGCTCGGCACCTAACGTAAGAGGGCCCGGGTTCGGGAGGGCTTCGGGGCGGGAGGACGACGGGAGGGGCGTGCACAACCCATACGAGCCCGAGTTGCAGACCGCGCTGGCCAGGGTCTGGGGGTGGCCGGCCGAGGACGCCGACGCCCGGGCGGTGGTGCTGCGAGGCAGCGGCGGCGCCTTCTGCGCCGGCGACGGTGGGGCGGCGCTGTAGCCGGTGCCGGCCAGCATGGTGCAGGCCAGGGAGTACGAGTCGTTCGACGATTCCGGGCACCGAGCGGCCGTCGCCCGGGCGACCAAGCGGTGAGCGGGACCGGATCGAGCGCGGCAGGGTCGACGCCGCCTTCCGGCACGCCCAGCTCGGCGCCGCTGAGCGCCGCCCGGGTGCTCGACGCCGCCCTCGCCACCGGACCCGACCGCGAGGCGGTGGTCGGGCGGAGCGGCCGGCTCACCTACCGACAGCTCGACGAGCTGGTCACCCGCAGCGCCGGTGCCCTGCTCGCCCTGGGCGTCCGGCCCGGCGACCGCGTGGCGGTGTCCCTCCCCAACGACCTGGCCCTGGTCGCCGCCTTCCACGGGGCCATGCGCCTGGGGGCGGTCTGGGTGGGGGTCAACCGCCAGCTGGCTCCTCCCGAGAAGCGCTACCTGCTCGACGACGCCGGCGCCTCGGTGGTGCTGGCCGATCCGGCGACCGCCGAGCAGCTCGAGGCGGCCGGCGCCGGAACGGCCGCCGGACGGCGGCTCGTCGTCGCCCGTGACGCCGTCGCCGATGATGCCGTCGCCCGTGACGCCGTCGCCGATGATGCCGTCGGCGGGGAACCCGCGGGACCCGGCGAGTGGTCGACGCTGCTGGCACAGGTGGACGTGCCGAAGATGGCGGCGGCCAATGCCGCCGCCGTGCCGGACCCGCTGGCACCGGCGGCCATCGCCTACACCAGCGGGACCACCGGCCACCCGAAGGGGGCGGTGCACTCCCAGCACAACCTGATGCTGCCGGGCGCGGTGCTGGTGGCCACCCGGCGTTACGGGCCCTCACTGCGCAAGGCCGACTGCTTCCCCCTCACCATCCTCAACCTGCAGGTGCTCCTCACCCTGCTGGTGGCCCACGCTGGGGGCAGCGCGGTCGTGATGGACCGCGTCGACCCGACCGGGATCGCCGAGTGGATCGAGGGCGAGCGGGCCACCGTCTTCAACGGGGCCCCGGCCATGCTCTACTCGCTGGCCGAGCACCCCGAGGTCGGTCCGGAGGCCCTGGCCTCGCTCGACGAGGTCTGGAGCGGGGGCAGCCCCTGCCCCGAGGGCACCCGGCGGCGGTTCACCGCCAAGTTCGGCCTCCACGTGCACACCACCTACGGGCTCACCGAGGCGCCCTCGATGGTGGCCATCCTGGCGCCCGGGGACCCGCGCAACGACACCAGCGGACGACCCCTCCCCCCCCTCGACGTGACGGTCGTCGGTCCGGACGGCCGGCCGGTGCCGACCGGCGCCGAGGGTGAGGTCGTGGTGGGCCCGGTCGCCGACGGGCCCTGGGCCGGCGCCTGGCGACCGATGCTCGGCTACCGGGGCAACGAGCCGGCGACCGCCGAGACGGTCCGCCACGGACGCCTGCACACCGGCGACCTCGGGCACCTCGACGCCGAGGGCTACCTCCACCTGAGGGACCGGCGGAGCTCGCTGATCCTGCGGGGTGGGGCCAACGTCTACCCGGCCGAGGTGGAGCGGGTCATCGACGAGCACCCCGGGGTGGCCGCCAGCTGCGTGGTCGGCACCCCCGACGACCGGCTGGGCGAGCGGGTGGTGGCCATGGTCGAGCCTGCGACCGGGACCGACGTCGACCCGGCGGCACTCCAACGGCACTGCGAGGCCAACCTTGCCCGCTACAAGGTGCCCGAGCGGTTCGTGACCGGTGCCCTGCCCCGCAACTCGATGGGGAAGGTCGTCCGCCCGGAGGTCCGGCGGGCGGTGGAGGAGAAGATGACCGGGTGAGCGGGCGGAGGGCGGTGATCACCGGTGGGAGCGGGGGCATCGGCCGGGCCTGCGCCGAGGCGTTGGCCGGGCGCGGCTACGAGCTGCTCTTGGTGGCACGACGACCAGGGCCGCTCGAGCAGGTGGCCGCCTCGGTGGGCGCCCGGTGGATGGCGGCCGACTGCCGGCGCGAGGACGACCTGGCCAGGGTGGCGGTGGCCGCCGGGCCGGTGGACCTGCTGGTCCACGCCGCCGGCGCCCTCGAGGGGACGTTCGTGAGCGAGCAGCCGGTCGAGACGTTCGACCGGGTCATGGACGCCAACCTGCGCTCGGCCTACCTGGTGACCCGGGCGCTGCTCCCGGCCATGGGCGCCGGCGGGCGGATCGTCTTCGTCTCCTCGACGGCCGGCATCACCGGGATGAAGGGGCTCTCGGCCTACTCGGCGTCCAAGGCGGCCCTGGGCGAGCTGGCGCACTCGCTGTCGCTCGAGCTCGAACGCGACGGGATCGCCGTGCACGTGGTGGCGCCGGCGCCGGTGCGCACCGACATGATCGACCTCGGCACCAAGCGAAGGATGTGGCTGCTCGAGCCCGAGGACGTGGCCAGCGCGGTGGCGTGGCTCGACACCTTGCACCCGAGGGTGCGGCTACGCGAGATCGTGATGCGATCGGTCACCGGGGGACCCTTCGCCCCCGAGCCGATCGGCGAGCGCCGCGGGGCCGAGCTCGAGGAGTGAGGGCGGGCGGGCCGTGGGCCGGCTCGGGGCCCCGGCGGTGCCTCAGCCCGCCGTCCCGCCGGCCGCCGCCGGCTGGGCGGCGTCGCCGTCGGGCCCCTCGCGTTCGGCCACCAGTTGCGCCCGGTTCAACTTCATGGCCTCGCTGCGGGGGATGTGGTCGACGAACTCCACCGACTTGGGGATCTTGTAGGCCGCGAGCCGCTCCCGGGCGAAGCCGATCACCCCGTCGGCGTCGAGGCCGGGGGCATCGGGCTTGCGGACCACCAGGGCGTGCACCCGACGCCCCCACGCCGGGTCGCGCAAGCCGATCACCACCACGTCCTCGATCTCGGGGTGCTCGCTCAGCGCCGCCTCGACCTCGGCCGGGAACACGTTGGCGGCGCCGCTCACGATCATGTCGGTCCGACGGTCGGCCATGAAGAGGTAGCCCTCCTCGTCGAGCCAGCCCAGGTCCCCGACCGTGTAGAAGCCGTCGGGTGTGGACGGCATCGGCGGGACGTCGCCCATGTACATGGCGCCGGGGCCTCCGGGGATCCGCATGTAGATGCCGCCCACCTCGCCGGGAGGCACCTCGGTGCCGTCGGCCCCGAGGATCTTCACCTCGGTCGGCGGCAGCCCGCGCCCGAGGGTCCCGGGCCGGGCCATCCACTCGTCGCCCCGGCACACCACCAGGCCGGCGTTCTCCGACGAGCCGTAGGAGAGGAAGAAGCGCTCGGGGCCCAGGAGCTCGGCCCACAGACGCCCCAGCCAGATCGGCAGGAGGGACGCCCCCTGCTGGACCCAGTCGAGGCTCGAGAAGTCGCGCTGCTCGAAGCCGGGGACCTGGGCGAGCCGTTGCAGCATCGGGGTGGCGGCGATGAAGCCGGTGACCCGGTACTGCTCCACCAGGTCGTAGATGCGGGCGGCGTTGAACCGCTCGAGCAGGACCACCTGGTCGCCGGCCATCAGGTTGCGGGCGGCGGTGAACCCATTGGTGTGGTACAGGGGCGCGGGCACCAGCACCCGCTGGGGCTTGGGCAGCGGGCCGAAGTGCTCGACCACGGTGTTGCTCGGCTGCGAGGCGAAGTAGAAGGCCGGCGTCTTCTGGACGATCACCTTGGGCGAGCCGGTCGACCCCGAGCTGCACACCCCCCAGCCATGGTCGGGCACCACCTCGGGCAGGAGGTCGGTCGGAGCCTTCTCGCTGTCCTTCAGGAGGTGGATGGTCTCCTGGTCGATCGACAGCTTGGGGCCGAGCACCGCCCGCAGCCGCTGCAGCTCCCAGTCCGGGAGGTCCCAGCGCATGGGGACCACGCCGGCGCCGGCCTTCCAGCCGGCGAAGGAGGCGATGATGTGCTCGGGCGAGTTGCGGAGGCAGATCGCCAGGAAGTCGCCCACGCCCACCCCCCGGGCCACCAGCACGTGGGCCAGCTGGGTCGACCGGACGTCGATCTCCTCGTAGGTGAGCTGGCGGATCGAGCCGTCCTCGGCGGCGAACACCAGCCCCACCTCGCCGGGGTGCTCGACCGCCACCTGGTGGATCCGGGTGCCGTGGGGGATGCCCTCCTCCTCGGGTGCCAGCATCTGTCGGCTCACCTCCCCTCGGGCTGGGCGGACCCCGCCGTCGGGGCGCCCGAACGTTCCTCGCGCAGCTGGTGCTTGCGCACCTTACCGGTGGGCTCGCGCGGCAGCTCGTCGACGAACTCGACCGTCCTCGGCCGCTTGAAGTCGGCCAGCCGCTCGGCCAGCCGTCGGAGCAGGGCCTCGGCGTCGGGAGCCTCCCCCGGGCGCAGCTGCACGATGGCGTGGACCCGCTGGCCCATGCGGTCGTCGGGCAGCCCGATGACCGCCGAGTCGACCACCGTCGGGTCGGCGGCCAGCGCCTCCTCGACCTCGGCGGGATAGATGTTGACCCCCCCGCTCAGGACGAGGTCGGTCCGGCGGTCGGCCAGGTAGAGGTAGCCGTCGGGGTCGAGCCAGCCGAGGTCGCCCACGGTGAAGAAGTCGTCGCGGTAGGCCCGGGCGGTCTTCTCGGGGTCGCCCCGGTAGGCGAAGGCGAAGCCCGACATGGAGCTCAGGTAGATCCCGCCCACCTCTCCGGGGGGCAGCTCACGCCCCTGCTCGTCGAGGATCCGCACCCGGATGCCCGGGAACGGTCGCCCCACGCTGCCCGGCTTGAACAGCCACTCCCCGGGAGAGATGACCGTGCCCATCCCCTCGGTGGCCCCGTAGAACTCCCAGACCGTGCCGGGCGGGAACACCTCCATGATCCGCCACTTGACCGGGGCCGGGCAGGGGGCGGCGGCGTGCATCACCAGCCGGATGCTCGAGCGGTCGTAGGCCGCCCAGTCGCTCTCGAGGATGCGCACGAAGTGGGCCGGCACCATGGTGGCCCGGGTGACCCGGTGCTCCTCGATGAGCCGGACGCACTGCTCCCCGATGAACCGGTCCTGGAGGACGGCCCGGCCGCCCTCCCAGAGGGCGTACTCGGCGTAGGCGCTGGGGGCAGTGTGGTACAGGGGCCCCGACACGAGCTGCACGGTGTCGGGGCCGTACCCCCAGAAGGCGGCCACCGCCGAGGTGGTGGCCTCGGCGGCCGGCTGGGGAGCCGGGCGCTCGACGGCCTTGGGTCGCCCGGTGGTGCCCGAGGTGTAGCCCATGATGGTCGGCCCGGTGCCGAGGTAGTCGTCGCGGGGGGGACGGCCGGCCGGCTCGGCGAAGCCCGGATCGTCGACGTCGAAGGTCCGGACCCCCGACACCCGGGCGCCCCCCTCGGTCACGAGCGCCTTCATCCCCGAGTCGTGCACCATGTAGTCGATCTCGGGCGGGGTGAGCCGCCACGACACCGGCACGAACATGGCGCCCACCCGGGTGAGGCCGTGGCTGGCGACGAACCACTCGGCCCGGTTGTGCATCATGATGCCGACGCCGTCGCCCGGGGCCACCCCGAGCTCGGCCAGCTCGTGCGCCAGCCCGTTGGCGCGCTGGTCGAGCTCGCCGTAGGTCATCTGGCGGTCCCCGTCGATCAGGGCCACCCGATCCGGGTCGACGGCGGCGGTGCCCGCCACCCCGCGCCGGTGGGATCCGAGCTGGGGGCTCACCCCGGCGACCCGCCGTCCCGTGCGGCCCCCTCGGCCGCCGGGACGTCCTCCTGCGCCGGGGCGTCCCCCTCAGCCGCCGGCACCGACCTCGATCCCCAGGTACCGCTCGAACACCTCTTCGCCGCGGAGCTGGTCCGAGGGCCCCGAGAAGACGATCTGACCCCGGTTCATCAGATAGACGTGGTCGGCCAGATCGAGGGCCCGGTTGACGTACTGCTCCACCAGCAGCAGGGCGGCCCCGGTGGCCACGATGCGCCGGAGGGTCTCGAAGATCTGGTCGACCACCAGGGGGGCCAGCCCGAGCGAGGCCTCGTCGACCACCACCAGCTTGGGGTTGGTGACGAACCCCCGCACCAGCGCCAGCATCTGCTGCTCGCCGCCGCTCAGGCTGCCGGCCATCTGACGCAGGCGCGTGCCGAGCACCGGGAAGGCCTCCACGGCCTGGGCGATGGACTCCCCCTCGCGCCCCTTGGGCGACTCGAGCACCAGGTTGTCGCGGACGCTGAGCGACGGGAAGATCCCACGGCCCTCGGGGAGGTGGCACAGCCCCCGGCGTGCCATGTGATACGCCTTCCTGCCGGTCACGTCCTCGCCGGCCAGCACGATGCGTCCCCCCATGGGGCGGATCAGCCCCGAGGCCGTCCGCAGCAGGGTGGTCTTTCCGGCTCCGTTCGGGCCGAGCAGGGCGACCACGGTCGAGTCGGGGACCTCGAGGGTGACGCCGCGCAGGACGACCGTGTCGCCGTAGCCAGCCGTGACGTCGTGGAGCTCGAGCATCAGCGGGTCAGCTCCTCGGTCGTCACCGCCTGGGCCGGCCCGTTCCCGGCCACGGCCGCCTCCACCCGTTCGGTCCCGAGGTAGGCAGCCCGCACCACCTCGCTGGCCAGCATCTCGTCGGGACCGCCCTCGAAGACCAACCGCCCGAAGTCGAGCACGTAGATCATCTGGCAGACCTGGCGCACCAGCTCCATGTCGTGCTCGACCAGCAGGATGCCGAGGCCTCGCTCGGCCACGACCTGCTGCAGGATCTCGCCGAAGCGGTGGGTCTCCGGGGCGTCGAGGCCGGCCGAGGGCTCGTCGAGCAGCAGCAGGTCGAAGGGTCCGGCCAGGACCCGCGCCAGCTCCACCACCCGGCGCTGCCCGGTGGGCAGCAGACCGGCCTGCATCCTGGCGAGCGGGCCGATGCCGGTCAGCTCGATGGCGTCGTCCACCGCCCGCCGCACCAGCGCCTTCTCGCCCCGCCGGGCCATCAGCTGGGCGAGGGGGTTGGCGCCGGCGAGCGAGGCCTCGCGACCCAGCTCGACGTTCTCGCGCACGGTGAGCGAGTTGAAGAGCTCCGCCCGCTGGAACGTCCGACCCAGCCCGAGGCGGGCCCGGCCGGCCGGTCCGAGCCGGGTGACGTCCGTCCCGTGCAGGACCACCCGCCCGCTGGTCGGCCGCACCAGACCCGAGCAGGCGTTGAAGGTGGTGGTCTTCCCGGCGCCGTT
>DAHUYA010000117.1 GCA_027315445.1 Acidimicrobiaceae bacterium
CAACGCGAAGACGCGCCAGCGCCACGACTACCCGGGGGAGGCCTGGCGCCGCTCCTACGCCAGGCGAAGCGCCGTCGAACGGCTCGAACAGCCGGATCAAGGACCCCGCCACGATCGACGTCGAGAAGGGCTGGTGCCGACTCATGGACCTCGTCACCCCGAGCCTGTTCCTCGCGGTCGCGCTTGTCGTGCGCAACCTCGCCCTCGTCGACGCGTTCGAGGCTCGCCAAGTCGAGAATGCGCGTCGGCGAGTTGCCGGCCTCCCACCAAAGACCCGCCGCAGGCGGCGCACGGGCCTCGCCGAGCTTGTCGGAGCGAACGCCCCGCCATAACGGGGCGCGACCACCGGGCAGTCGAGATTCGGTGGGCGGCGCGCGCTCCGGCGCAGGCGATCAGACCTGACATCCCCCGCTGACGCCCGGCGAAGGCGGTGTCACACCCAATTGTGAAGATGGGTGAGATCCAAACGTGAAGACCTCTTGGTGGCGGGGGGAGGATTTGAACCTCCGACCTTCGGGTTATGAGCCCGACGAGCTACCAGACTGCTCCACCCCGCGTCGTGTCAACGAGATTAGCAGGACCTCCGCGCCTCCGCACCGGCCGTCGGCGCCACCGCCCCGCCGGCCCAGCAGCACATCGAGCCGGCAAACCTCGTTCAGACCGACTGCCCCGACGGCGGTGGTGAAGGCCGTGGTGAAGGCGGCCCGTCGGAGGCGGTGCTCTCCGCCGAGTCGAGCTTTAGGTCGATCGGCCCGTGCTCCTGCTCGTGGCGACCGAGGGCCTCCACCAACCTCGTGACCTCTGCCGCCGTCTCCGCCGTCGCCCGGCCGGTGTGCTGGGCGTAATGGGCGGCGCCGAGGTCCCGCAAGAGGGCGTCGGCGGCGCGTTTGGCCTGGATGGTATCGAGTTTCGCCTGCCCCTTCTGGGCGGCGTCCTTGGCGGCGGCCGTCGCCGTGGCCGCCTGCTCCTTCACCCTGTCGAGGAATCCCATGGTGTTGGAACCTCCCGTCTTCCCGGCCCGTCACCGGGCGGCTCCCCCGCTCCTCCATTCTCTCACCTCAACGTCGGCGACGCGTCGGGAGGCCACGGGTCAGGCGGCTGTGCACCGAAGCGCCGCGGTCAGGCCGCCGAGGCCGGGACGGTGGTCGTCGTCGACCCCTTGGTGACCGAGCCGTTCTCGCTTCCCGACCCCGAGGTCGACCCCGAACCGCTGCCCCCCGCCGGGCTGGGCACCGAGGTCCCCGCAGCCGCCCTCGAGGTCCCTCCGGCGGCTCCCGATCCGCTCGAGCCCGTCGAGGCACCGGAACCACTGGAGCCACTGCTCCCCGATCCCCCATTGCCCCCGCCGGACCCTCCCCCGCCCGAGGCGGCCGAGCCTCCTCCACCCAGCAGTTGCAGCGCCTCGCTCTGCAGCTGCTGGGCGGTGGCGACGTCCGACTGGAAGTTCCCCAGGGCGTTGGCACCCCCGGCACGAAGAGCTGCCTGCGCCTGTTGGTAGTAGGCGGCTGCCTGCTTCAGGTCCCTGGCGGCCCCCGCCACATCGGCGGTGGTGACCGGCCCGGTGCTGCTCGGCCCGGTGTCGACCGAGGAGGAGCTCGAGCCGAGGTTGGTGCCCAGCGCGGCGTTGACCGCGCCGTAAAGGGTCGAGCTCACCTCCACGTGCGACCCGAACACGGCGATGACGTTGCGCAACTGCGGCAACGGGTTGCTCGACGAGGTCACGTAGAGCGGCCGGATGTAGAGGACCGAATTCTCGATCGGTACCGTGAGGATGTTGCCGAGCAGCACCTGCGAGCCGTGCTGGTCGAGCAGCGTGATCAGCTGGGAGACCTGGGGGGCCGCCTGGATGCTCGAGTCGGCCAGCACGGGTCCCACCACGTTCTCGTTGGAGGGCGTCACGTAGGCGTTGAGCGTCTCGTACTCACCCTGGTCGGAGGTGCCGATCAAGAAGGCGGACAGGTTCTGGTTCCCCGACTGGTTGCCCGACGAGTAGGGCACGTAGTCGTCAGTGACGGTGAACGACTGCCGATTCCGGCCCGGCAGCGCCATCTCCTGGTAGAGGGGCGACATCGGCTGCAGCGGACCGGTGATGGTCTGGCCCTGGGCGTTGACGTACTGGGTCACCGCCAGCGCCTGCGACGGCGAGCCTGCGCCGGCGGTCGGCGAGACCGTCCAGGCATCGGCCGCGCTGAAGAAGGCGCTCGGACTCGTGATGTGGTAGCGGCCGTACATCGCGGCCTGCACCGAGAACATGTCCTGGGGGTAACGGAGGTGTGCCCGGATGACCGCCGGCATCCGCGAGGCCGGGGTGAACAGACGAGGGAAGGCGGCCTCGTAGGTGCGGAGGATCGGGTCGTTGTCCATGGCGTAGAAGGTCATCTTCCCCGAGTAGGCGTCGATGACCACCTTCACCGAGTTCCGCACGTAGTTGTAGCTGCCCGGCAGGCCGCTGCCCTGCGGCACGTTGACGGTGTCGGCGTTCTGCGAGTACGGGTACTGGCTGGTGGTGGTGTACCCGTCGATCACCCAGTCGATGTGACCACCGACCACCACCGGGTACGGGCTCGAGTCGAAGCTCAGGAACGGGGCTGCCTTGGCCGCCATCTGCTGCACGTCGCGCACGAACATCATGCGCGAGTGGGCGGTGATGAGGTTGGAGATGAGCAGGTTCAGGTCACCGAGCCGGATGGCGAAGGCCGCCCGCGTGAGGAAGGACCCCATCGGCACGCCGCCGCTGCCCGCGTAGTGGCTCTCCACCGGGCCGCCGCCCGCCACCTCGTAGTCGAGCTCCTTCTGCTTGGTGTCGGCGACCACGTACCCCGGCTGGTTCAGCCCGAAGTAGACGTCGGGCTGGGGGAGTTGCAGCGACGAGTAGGTGGGCTCGGGGGGCACGTTCTGCACCACGAAGGCCGGCTCCCCGTTGGCGGCGACTGTGTTGGCCGGAGCCAGGGCGACCCCGATCCCGTGGGTGTACTGAAGGTGGGTGTTGACCCAGCTGGTCGACGGGAGGTTGGCCGTGTTGATCTGGCGGACCCCTATCACGACCGGCACCGTCTGGCCCCCGAGCCGGTAGCGGTCGACGCTGATGGAGGGGAAGGAGTAGTACGTCTTGATCGCCTGCACCTTCTGGAACGTCTGCTGGGCGATCTGGGGGTCGGGGTCCCACAGGCGAATGTTGGCGATGGTCGCCTGGGTGGCCGGATCGCTCTCGATCTTGCTGACCGAGACGTTGGTGGTGCCGCTGTAGCGCGACACCTGCACGTGATCGAGCCCGTAGGCCGCTCGGGTGGCGGCGATGTTCCGGGCGATGTACGGCAGCTCCAACGTGCTCTGGGCCGGGGTCACCCGGAAGGCCTGCAGGACGGCCGGGTAGATGACGCCGATCACCAGGGCCACGAACGCCCAGGTGC
The DNA here is from genome assembly GCA_027315445.1 of Acidimicrobiaceae bacterium. Lineage (GTDB taxonomy): Bacteria > Actinomycetota > Acidimicrobiia > Acidimicrobiales > RAAP-2 > DAHUYA01. The sequence goes on from DAHUYA010000117.1 coordinate 3,411, forward strand.
CCACGGCCAGCACCGGCAACGTCCAACCCTGGCGTCGCACGTTGATCAGCAGGACCACCGCTGCCAACAGGGACACGTAGAAGAGGAGCTCGAGCGCCGGCAGACGCGACTTCACGTCGGTGTAGCCGGCGCCGCCCACGTACCCCTGGCCCGACACCGCCAGCTGGTAGCGGGCAAGGAAGTAGCCGGCCGCCTTCACGATGGCGATCAGGGCCAGCAGCACCGACAGGTGGACCTTCACCGCCGGCTGCACCCGTGGCAATGCCCGTTGCAGGCGGATGCCGCCGTTGAAGTAGTGGAAGACCACGGTGATGATGAACACCACCAACAGGGAGAAGAGCAGCCACTCCACCACGAAATTGAGGAACGGCAGGCGGAAGACGTAGAAGCCGATGTCCCAGTGGAACTGCGGGTCGACCTGCCCGAAGGGGACGCCGTGAGTGAAGAGGATCCAGTTGTCCCACTGGCCGACGGCGCTCGAAGCAGCGATCAGGGCGCAGATGACCGACAGCGCGACGTGCAGACGCCCGGCATATGGGCGGATCACCCGCTGGTACCGGCGGACCAGCTCGTCCTCGGGCTCGAGCGACACCGACTGGCCCCCCAGATGGTCGCAGACCACCAGGTTCGCCCACAGGGCGACGAAGAACGCCGCCCCGAACGAGGCGAAGAGACCGACCTTGTCGGCCAGCAGGGTCGACCACACCGAGTGGAGGTCGACGGAGGAGAACCAGAGGCTGTCGGTGTAGACGGTGGCCAGCGACTTGAGCGAGGCCAACAGCGCCACCAGCACCACGGCGGCGGCGATCCACCACCGCCCACGCCGGCTGGCCAGGCGCGGTGCACGGGCCGGCAGGTCCTGGGGCGCGCGCACAGACGGAGCCTATGTTGGCGCGGTCGTCAGGCTGGGGTCGGGGCGACCAGGCACCGGCAGCCGGGGTGGGCCGGCGGGTGGAAATGCCCGGTGGGGAACTCCTCGCCCGGGACGAGCACACCACTGAGGGCGTTGTCGTCGCAGTCCGCGCAAGGGTCACCGTCGCCGCCCAGCACCCAGCGGACACCGCCGACCTTCTTGGCGGCCACCAGCACCCCGGCCGAGAAGGCCTGGAGCGCCTGGTCGCCCACCAACCGCTCGATCCGTTCCCCCCGCCACTCCCGGTAGGCGGCACCCACCCTCTCGGCATCGTCGACGTCCTCGGGCACCCCCTCGGCCCCGACCAGTCGCCGGCGAAGGAGGGTGACCACGGTGCGGGCCAGCGCGTCGGCCGCCGCCCTGGCCGCCTTGTCGTCGGGTGCAGAGGGCGCCTTGCGGGGTCGGCCACCGGCAGATTCCGTCCCGAAGACCACGCCGGCTGCCACGGCCTCGCGCAGGAGCTCCACGGAGGCCTCGGTGTACCGGGCCCGTTGCTCGTCCTCGGCGCCGAAGGCGTCCTCCGTCCATTGGCCGTTGCCCGCACGCAGCCGGTCGAGCAGGTGGTTCTGGTCGTCCTGCAGCGCCCGCTTCAGCCGTCGGGCCAGCTTGGCGACGACCGGGTCGAGCAGCTCGGCCCGGCGGGCGAGCAGCCGCTGGTCGGCGGTCTCCTCGGTCTCGGTCCCGGCCGTCCCCTCCGACGATTCCGACGGAACCGGCCCTGCCGAGGGAGCCGGCCCGGTCGTCCCCTCGACGGCCTCGGCCAACCGGGTCTCGACGCCCGTCCCCGACGACGCAGCCGGGACCGCGTCGCGGATCACGACCGCCCCGGCACCCGACCGCCCCGGCGCGGCGCGGCCCGCCTCCTCGGCGCGGCCGGCCTCCTCGCCGCGGCCTGCCCGGAGCCGGGCGAAGAGCTCCTCCACCGACTGGGCTTCGATCGCCGCCTCACCGGTGCCGTTCTCACCGATGCCGTTCTCACCGGACCGGCTCGGGCGCGGGCCGGTGCCAGCGGACGGCTCGGGCGCCACCTCCGGGGGCAGGAGCACCACCTCAGCGGTGTCCTCCTCGGGAGCTGGGGACGCGGCCTTCGCGGGCACCGACCCACCGACCGTCTCCCCGCCGGCACCCTGCCCCGCCGATCCTGAGGTCGGCGCCCGGGTCGCCTCGGCCGGCGAGGTCACCTCCGCTCCCTCGACCTCCTCGTCCTCGACGGACCCGATGCCGGCCAGGCCGGCGTCGGCCTCGAGAGCGTCGACCGCCGCCTCCGCCTCCACCAGCAGCTGGGCCTCGCTGGGCTCGGGCGATGGGCGGTGCGCCACCCTGGCGGCGGCCGAACGGGCCCGCTCGTCCGCCTTCGACAGGTCGACGACGATGTCGTCCACCTGGTCCCGGACCGTCATCACCGCGGCGGCCAGGGTGTCGCGGGCCGCCCGGAACTGCTCGATCTGCAGAGTGAGCGCCCGGCGGCGCTGGGCCATGTCGGCCAACACTCGGCGCCGGGCCTCCTGGGCCTGATCGATCATCGCCCGCCCGTGGTCACGCGCCCGGGCGATGAGGGCGTCGCCGTCCGCCCGTGCCGCTTCGAGGAGCGACGCCGCCTCCTCCTCCGCCCGCTGGCGAACCGATCCCGCAGCCAGCTCCATCTCCGCGATGCGGGCCGCAGCCTGGGACTCGGCCCCCACCTGCACCTCGTTGGCCCGCTGTTGCGCCTCGTGCACAAGGGTGGCCGCCTCCGCCTCGGCGTCGGCCACGATCCGGGCCGCCTCCTCGTGGGCGTGGCGGAGCACCTGGGCGCTCTGCTCGCCGAAGGCCGAGGTGAGGGTGGCCTCGTCGAGCACCGGGTGACGAGCCCGCTCCTCGGCCTCGGCCAGCTCGTGGCGCAGCTCCTGCTCACGTTGCTCCCAGTTCTGCAGCTCGCGCGCCAGCAGTTCGAGGTAGGAGCGGACCTCTTGGGGGTCGAAGCCGCGGCGGACGGTGCCGAACGAGTGCCGGGCGACGTCGACCGCGCTCACCCTCGAGGAGGAGATCGTCGGACGGTCCTCGGACATCTTCCAGAGACTACGACGCCGGGGGTGCAGAGTTGCGTGATCGCGCCCGATCGCGTCGCTCGTCGGCGAACGCCGGTTGCACCGCGCACCCTCACGGGGACGGGGACGGCGGCACGTGGCCGCCCAGCCGCCGCAGCACCCCCAGGGCCTGCGAGAGGGTCGCCACGGCGTACACCTTCAGCGAGGGCACGTCCTTGGACCTGGCCGCTGCGTACTCCTGGGGCGGCACCAGGAAGACGGTGGCACCGGCCCGCTCCACGGCCACCGTCTTCTGCGCCACCCCGCCCACGTCACCCACGTTCCCCTGCGGGTCGATGGTGCCGGTGGCCGCCACCACCCTCCCGCCTGTGAGGTCCCCGCCCGAGAGCCGGTCGAGGAGCCCGAGGGCCATGGCCAGCCCGGCCGACGGCCCGCCGATGTCGGCGGTGTCGATACGCACGGGGAACGGGTAGGTGAAGACCTGCCGGGTCTCGACGCTCACCCCGAGGTAGGCGTCCGAGCTGCCGACGCCCGGGCACCCCGACGGCGCGGGCACCCCCTTCGGACGGCGGCCGAGGCGCACGTGGCGCTCGACGGTGCGCCCGTAGTCGACCGACCCGCTGGCCCCGACCGAGACCAGTCGCACCGCCAGCCGGGCCACCGCGCCGGGTCGCAGCCGCTGGAGGGCCCCCACGAACTGGCACACCCCGGGGGTGGGCGTGCCGTCGACCGCGGTCACCAGCTGTCCGACCTGCAGGTGGCCGTCGGCCGGCGAGCCGATCTGCACCCCGAAGACCAACGTCCCGCCGTCGCGCACGGTCACCCGATCGCCGAGGCGCCGGAAAGCGGCCGCCTCCGCCGCCGCCTTGGCCTGCTCCATCTCGAGGAATCCCTGCACGAGCAGCTGGTCCGACGAGGTGCCCGGCTCGAGCACCTGGTCGGCGTTCACCAGGGTGGCGTCGCCGTTCAGCCGGTAGGGCAGGTAATCGAGCAGCGTCAGCTGGGTCAGGTAGACGTCGGTCAACAGCACCCGGCCGTACAGCTTGTCCCCCTTGCCGGGCGGGAGATGGATGAGCGGTCCCACCGGCTGGGCGTCCCCCGGTGTCAGGGCGTACTCGTTGAGCTGCACCCGGTCGGCCACCACCGCCAGCACCACCACCAACGCGACCACCGCCGCCAGCACGGCCGGCCACCGCCGGCGGCGGGGAGCGGGACTGGGGAGGGGGGCGGTCATACTCGTCCGGTGACCGAGGATCCTGCCACGGGCGAGCGACGCCAGCCGGTCGACCCCCAGTCGGTGGTGCTCGCCGGGCACCGACGGGACGAGCCGACCGCACGGGAGGCGCTCCGATCGACCGACCCGACGGTCCGGGCGGCCGCGGTGGGCGCCCTGGCCCGCATGGGCAGGCTCGAGCCTGCGGTGGTGGTGGCGGCGTTGGGCGACCCCGCTCCGGGCGTGCGGCGGCGCGCCTGCGAGGAGGCGGCCCGGTTGCCACCGGTGGCTGCCGGCCCGATCGAGGAGGCGTTGCGGACCTCCCTGGGTGACCCCGACCCGCTCGTGGTGGAGGCGGCCTGCTGGGCGCTGGGCGAGCACCGCGCCCGCTCGGCGGTCGACGTGCTGTCGTCGGTGGGCCGGCGCCACCCCGACGCCCGTTGCCGCGAGGCGGCGGTGGCGGCCCTGGGGGCGGTGGGCGACCCCGCGGGCAAGTCGGCGGTCCGCGAGGCCTGCGCCGGCGACCGGCCGGCCGTCCGCCGCCGGGCCGTGGTGGCGTTGGCCGCCTTCGAGGGGACCGACGTGGAGCGGTCGCTGCGGGCCGCCCTGGGCGACCGCGACTGGCAGGTCCGCCAGGCGGCCGAGGTGCTGCTGGCCGAGTGAGGCGGCGACCGGTGCCCCGGCCATCCTGCGGTTTCGCCGCCGGGCGGACCGCTCCGGGTCAGCTGTCGGCGGCGGCGAAGATGGGGCGCAACCGCTCGAAGGACTCGAGACAGCGACCGGCGCCCAGGACCACGCACTCGAGCGGCGTGTCGACCAGGTGCACCGGCACCGCCGTCCCGTCGGCGAGCCGCTGGGAGATCCCGCGCAGCAGCGCCCCGCCACCCACCAGGTGAATGCCCTCGAAGATGATGTCTTGAGCCAGCTCGGGCGGCGCCTCCCCGAGGCAGTTGACCGCCGCCTGCACGATCTGGCTCACATGGTCCTCCACCGCCGTGCGCACCTCGGCCGGGCTGAGGATCACGGTGCGCGGCATCCCGGTGCCGACGTCCCGGCCGCGCACCTCGGCACGCTGCTCCCCGGGGTAGGGATGGGCCGATCCGATGGCCATCTTGATCGCCTCGGCCGTCCGCTCGCCGATGGCCATGCCGTGCTCGGTGCGCACGTAGGTCTGGATGGCGGCGTCGAGGTCGAACCCGCCGCAGCGGATGGCCCGCATCGAGACCACCCCGCCCAAGGAGATGACCGCCGTCTCGGAGGTGCCGCCGCCCACGTCCACCACCATCGAGCCGATCGGCTCGTGGATCGCCAGACCGGCGCCGATGGCTGCGGCCATCGGTTGCTCGATCAGGTAGCAGGCGGAGGCCCCGGCCCGCCGGGCCGCCTCCTTCACCGCCCTGCGTTCCACCGCCGTGATCGCCGAGGGCACGCAGATGAGGACCCGGGGTCGATTCAGGCGGGTCACCCCCACTCGCCGCAGGAGCGCCTGCAGCATGCGCTCGGTGATGTCGAAGTCGGTGATGGCGCCCTGGCGCATCGGCCGGACGGCCACGATGTAGCCGGGCGTCCGGCCGATCATCTGCCAGGCCTCCTCGCCGATGGCCAGCACGTCGCGCGACCGTGTGTCGAGCGCGACCACCGTCGGCTCGTTGAGGACGATGCCCCGCCCGCGCGCGTACACCAGGGTGTTGGCCGTGCCGAGGTCGATGGCCAGGTCCCGGGACATCCGCATCATGGTAGGGGCGCCCGACGTCCACCCTCCGACGGGCCTCGGTAACCTCGGGGGGTGACCGGAGCAGGGCCAGACCCCTTCGAGGGCGGGCCGGACGGCTCCGACGGTCCGGAGGGGGACCTCGAAGAGCACGGCGAGTTCCTCGACCGGCTCGAGGAGGCGGAACCGTCGGGGTGGATCCCACCCGACCAGCGCGACTGGCGCCACCCCTCGGAGCTGTTCGCGCCCGCCCTCCAGCCGGTCGGGGCGTCGGCCGCCGGGACGTCCGATGCCGCCTCACCGGCGGTGCTCGACCCCCGTCGTCAGCGGAGGGCCACCGTGCTGGTCGGGAGCGGGGCCGCGGCCGCCGTCCTCGCCGGGGTGCTGCTGCTCCTGCAGGTCGGTGGCTCGACCGGCGGGCGGAACACCGGGCTGACTGCCGTCACCGCGCCCCCGATGACCACTCTCACCGCCGTCACCGCCGCGGGCGGGCCCGTACGCTCCACCGCCCAGGCGATGGTGCTCCTGGAGGTGACCACCCCCTCGGGCACCCGTCAGGGGTGCGCGGTGGCGGTCGAGGAGGGCGGCCTGCTCGCCACCGCGGCCAACGTGGTCGACGGTGCCCGCCAGATCGTGGCCGTCACCGCCGACGGCTCGCGGGCACGAGCCAAGGTGCTGGGCGTCGACACCGGCTCGGACATCGCGCTCCTGCAGGTGCCCCAGGCTCTGCCGGTCGCGCCGTTCTACCAGGACGAGCCGCTGTCCGCCGGCGTCCACGCGGTGGTGATGGCCATGAGCGTCCCGGCTCGCGGCCGGCGCGCCCGCGCCGACTGGGCGCCGGCGGTGATCAGCGCCCCGGCGGCCGCCGTCACCCGTGGCTCGCCGTCGGGATTGGCAGCGGTGGTCGCCGCCACCACTTCCCCGGTACGCGCCCTGCCCGGCGCCGCCCTCGTGGCGGCGGACGGCCAGGTGCTCGGCATCCTTGACCCGGCAGGCACCAGCGCCACCGCCGGGGGCTGGGTCTTCCTCCCCTCCTATCTGGTGGTCGGCGTGAGCAGCGACCTGGCGGCCACCGGCCGGGTGAGCCACGGGTGGCTGGGCATCAACGACGGGCCCACCCAGACCACGAGCACCACCGGGAGCACCGGCACCGACCCGGGGCCGGCCCCCGTCCAGGGGGCGCTCACCGAGCAGGTCGATCCGCACGGGGCGGCGGCCCAGGCCCTGCAACCGGGCGACGTGGTGATGGCGATCGATGGCTACACGGTGCACTCGATGGCCGAGCTGCGTTCCCGCCTGTACGTGCTCCCACCCGGCTCGAACGTGCGCCTGCTGGTGTGGCACCAGGGGCACGAGACCACGGTCGATATCGATCTCGCCGCATCCCCGTAGCATGCAATCGTGGGGATGAACGACCCGGGCGAGCCCGCCAACCCGCTGCAGGCACTGCTGGGTGACCTGCTCAAGGTGATCGGCAGCGCGCCGGGCGGCAGCCGGCCCTGGCTCGATGCGGCACGGGCCCTGGCCCAAGGGGTGGCGACCGACGGCAGCCCCGAGGGCAACGCCGACCCGGTCGAGCGGATCAAGCTCGAGGAGATCGCCCGGGTGGCCGAGCTGCACGTGGCGGACGCCACCGGCCTGCCCGTGGCCGGTGGCGGCGGGCAGACGGTCACCTTCAGCGCTGTGGGACGCGGGACCATGGCCCTGCGGACCCTCGACGCCTGGGCACCCCTGCTGACCACCATGGTGGCCAGCCAGGAGGCGGCCGGCTCGGCGACGGGGGGGCTCGGGGGCCTCGGGTTGGGCGACCTCGGGTTGGGCGACCTCGGGTTGGGCAACGAGGAGGAGGGCCTGGGTGCGCTCCTCGGGCGGTTCGCCGCCACCATGGGGCCGGTGCTGCTCGGCATGCAGTTCGGGTCGGCGGCCGGTCACCTGGCCCGCCGGGGCCTCGGGCAGTACGCCGTGCCGGTCCCCTGGCCCCCCTCCCACGAGTTGCTGGTGGTGCCGGACAACATCAAGGTCTTCGCCGACGACTGGAGCCTGCCCCACGACGAGACCCAGCTGTGGGTGTGCGTGCGCGAGCTGACCACCCACGCGGTGCTGACCCGACCGCACGTGGGCGCCCGCCTGCGGGAGCTGCTCGAGACGGCGGTGACCGACTCGATCAGCGCCCAGAGCGGGCTGGCCGAGCGGCTGGGCGGCGAGATGGACGATCCCGAGGCCTTGCAGGGGCTCCTGGGCGACCCCGAGGCCCTGCTGGCGGACCTCCTCACCCCCGGCCAGCAGCGCACCTCGGCCCAGCTGGTGGCCGTGGTCACCGCCATGGGGGCCTATGTCGACCACGTCACCGCCACCGTGGCGACCACGCTGACCGGCTCGCCCGGGGCACTGATCGAGGCCTGGTACCGCTACCGGGTCGCCGATGCCAAGGGAGAGCGGGCGGCGGCGGCGCTGTTCGGGCTCGACCTCGGACGCGAGCAGGTCGACCGGGGCGCGGCCTTCGTCCGGGGCGTGCTCGAGCGGGCCGGCGAGGAGGGGCTCGGGCGGCTCTGGTCGTCACCTTCCACCCTGCCGACGCCGGCCGAGGTGGACGCCCCCGGGTTGTGGCTCGAGCGGATCAGCCTCTCGCTCGAAGCCGGCCCGACCGAAGATGGGACCGGCGGCTAGCGCACGCGGTCAGTCGGTCTCCTCGGGGAACCCGAGGTCCCACTCGAGCGCCAGGTTCTCCCGCTCGGCGTCACGCACTACCCGTTCGCGGTTGCGCCGGAACTGGGGGTCGTGCGGCGGGAGCAGGACCAGCCTGGCGAGGGCCCGGTCGCGGAAGGCCTCGATGAGGTCCGGGTCCCCGTAGTCGGACTGCACCTCCCAGTGCGGGGCCACCGGGCCGAGATAGACGACGCGCACGTGGCCGACCGGCTCAGGCGGCGGCTCGAGCGGGGCGTCTTCGGGCTCGGGGGTCATCGCACCTCCTGGAAGAACGGGGATGGGGCCGGGCCAGCGTACCGGGCGCGCCCCGCGACCGACATCGGCCGCCGTGGTTGCCGCCGTGGACACCGGGACGTCACCGGTCGCCGTCCCGGCCCGCCCCCGGCCCGGGGGTCGACGCATCGGGGGTTGCAGCGTTCCGCACGGGTCGTGGCGGGCCCCGGCCCGGAACGTCGGTCGACAGGCGACCCTGCAGGAGAGCTGCACCTGCAATGCCGATCCGAGGGTCCGGATAGCAGCCGCCGGTCGATGGGTACACTGGGGCCCGACAAGGGGGCGCACCCATGGACACTGAATGGATGGCAGACGGCAAGTGCCGGGACGTGCCACCCTCCGTATTCTTCCCCAGCGACGGCCTCGGGGTGCAGGAGGCACAGCGCATCTGTGCCGAGTGCCCCGTTTCCGAGGCATGCCTCGAGTATGCCCTTGCCAACCGCATCGACCACGGGGTGTGGGGAGGGCGCTCGGAACGCGAGCGGCGCCGCATCCTCCGCCGCCGCCGGCTCGCGCAGACCGCCGCTTCTCGCTGAACGAGCACCGGCGGACCGGCCGCCGGGAGGGCGGACCGGTGCTCGAGTGCGTCGTCAACCTGAGCGAAGGCAGGGATCGATCGCGCCTCGCACGCCTGTCGGCAGCCGCCGGACCCCTCCTCCTCGACCTGCACGCCGACCCTGACCACCACCGGGCGGTGCTCACCCTGGCAGGCGAGCCCGAGGCGCTGCTCGAGGCGGTCAGAGCGTTGGCGAGGGCCGCCGTCACCGAGATCGATCTCCGCGGTCACCGAGGCGCCCATCCGCGGCTCGGCTCGCTCGACGTGGTGCCGTTCGTGCCACTCGTCCGACGGCGGCTCCCCACCCCTGTGGGAGGGCCGGGGCCATCGACCGGGCGTTGGCGGCTCACCCCCGCGCTCGACCTCGCACCGGCGATCGAGGCACGCGGGCGCTTCGCCGACTGGGCGGGCGGCCAGCTGGCGTTGCCCTGTTTCCTCTACGGCCCCCTCTCCGACGGCTCGGTGCGCACGCTGCCCGAGGTCCGTCGTCGGGCTTTCGTCGACCTGGCGCCGGACTGCGGCCCGCCCGGGCCGCACCCCACGGCGGGCGCGACGGCGGTGGGCGCCCGGCACGTCCTGGTGGCCTACAACCTCTGGGTGGCGGGAGGGGGGCCGACGCTGGCCGGGGCCGTGGCGGCCCGGCTCCGCGGCCCGGCGGTCCGTGCGCTGGGCCTCGAGCTCGGGGACCGGGTGCAGGTCTCGTGCAACCTGCTCGACCCGGCGGTCGTGGGGCCGGCAGAGGTCTACGACCTGGCAGCCCGGCTCCTCGAGGAGGCCGGAGCCGGCGTGGCCGGCGCCGAGCTGGTCGGGTTGGTGCCGGCGACCGTCCTCGAACGGGTGCCGACCCATCGGTGGCGGGAGCTGGACCTCGACGCCGGGGCCACCATCGAAGCCCGGCTGGAAGGGGGCCCGCCGACGGTGCCTACGACGCGTCGGCGTTGACCATGGAGGACCGGCGCTGCATCGCCCGGGCACGCCGCAACCGGCGCCTCTCCCGCTCGCTCATCCCCCCCCAGATCCCGAACTTCTCACCGTTGGCCAGCGCGTACTCGAGGCAGTCCTCGCGCACCACGCAGCCGCGGCACACCTCCTTCGCCTCGCGGGTGGAGGCCCCCCGCTCGGGAAAGAACAGGTCCGGGTCCACCCCCATGCAGTTGGCCTGCGCCTGCCAGCTGCGCTCCTGGCGACCGTAGAGCATCGACACGAGGTCCACCGGCCGGCCTCCCCTCGCCACTTTGTGGCACTGGTGTAACTACAACGGTGTCATCTTCCCCGATGATGACGGTTCGCGCAAGAGGGGATGTGGGCAGGAGCCGCAAGTGATCCTGCGCACAAGCGAAGTCACGACCTCGGCCGGTCCGTGGACAGGCGGAGCCGGCCGGCCCGTGGACAGGCGGAGCCGGCCGGCCCGTCAGCCGGCGGGGCGCAGCAGTCGGCGGTGCTGCAGGAAGTCGACCAGCACGTAGCCGCCCAGGGAGTCCGGGGACGTGTAGAAGGTCCGCCCACCGTTGATCCGGGCGATCTGGTCGACAAAGGGGAACTGGGTCCGCTCGAGGTCGAGGGCGAAGACGTTGATGGTGATGCCGGCCTTGGTGCACCGCACCACCTCGGCCATGGTCCGGCGCAGGGTCTCGGGGAGCGGCGGGTAGTTGAAGATCACGTCCCCGTCGGGCTCGATGTGGGCGGTCGGCTCGCCGTCGGTCACCACGATGATCTGCTTGGTCCCGTGCTGGTGAGCCAGCATCCGGCGGGCCAGGAGCAGCGCGTGCTGGAGGTTGGTGCCGTAGACGTAGTCCCACATGGCGCCCGGCAGCTCCTCCGGGCGGATCTCGCGGGCCACCTCGGAGAAGCCGACGATGCCGAGGTAGTCGCGTGGGAAGCGGCCCGAGATGAGGGTGTGCAATGCCATGGCCATCTTCTTGGCCGGGACGAAGTTGTCCCGCATCGGCATCGACATGGACAGGTCCACGGCCAGCACGGTGGCCGACCGGGTCAGTGCCTCGGTCTCCACCACCTCGAAGTCCTCGGGGGACAGCCGCACCGGCACACCGCTACCGGATCGACGAACGGCGTTGTGCACCGTCTGGCTGAGGTGGAGGTTGAACGGGTCGCCGTACTCGTACTGCTTGGTCGTCTCCTCGCGGTCGTGGCCGGCCCCGGACCAGCTCGACTGGTGGTCGCCGAGGCGGTTGCGGGCGATCTGGGAGAAGAGATCCCCGAGCGCCCGCTGCCCGAGCCGCCGCACCCCCTTGGGGGTGAGCTCCGTGGTGCCCCCCCGGTTCTCGATCAGCCCGGCCTCGGTCAGCTCGCGGGTGAGGCGGGCCAGCCGATCGAGCGACCGGGCGGCGTCCTCGCCGAGATGGCGCCGCACCTGGTCCATGTCCACCTCGGAGAGGGCAGCGGGCGACGACGCCGACTGCAGCAGCTCTTCCATGCGGTCGAGCTCGCCGAGCTGGCCCGCCGTGTCGGCCATCTGGCTCATCCCCATGGGGGCGTCGCCGGAGAACCGGTAGGACTGCTGCCAGCCGGCGTCGGGGAACGCCCGCTGCAGGTTGGCCGACAACCGCTCCACCTGCCAGCGGAGATCCATGTCCTCGAGCAGGGACTCGGCGAGGGCGCGCAGCTGGTCCCGCTGCTCGGGCGACAGCGACCGCCACATGGCCTCGGCGGCGGCCATGCGGGCAGCCAGCTGCTCGAGCAGCTCGTCGAGGCTCTCGGCCCCCGGGAACATGTCCCCGAAGCGCTCCATGAACTCCTCGAAGCTCGGATCGAGCTCCTCCCCCCGCTCGCGCTGCTCGAGCATCCGGTTGAGGGCGTCGAAGGCGTCGCGCATCCGGGCGAGCTGCTCGGGATCGGGGTTGGACAGCGCGTCCGACATCCCCTTGAAGTAGGCCTCGGTCACCTGCCGGCGCAGTTCCTCCACCAACGCCTCGAAGCGCTCCCGGGCCTCGGAGGAGACGAAGTCGTAGCTCTGCAGCGAGCGGACCTTGCCCGCCACGTCGTCGGGCAGCAGGTTGAGGGCCATCCGGCGCTCCGCCGCCACCTCGTCGGTGACCTCCTGGCGGCGCTGATCACCCGAGGCCTCGGCCTCCTCGGCCAGGGACGCGATGCCCTGCCGCTCCTCGGCCACCACCTCGGCAAGCTCCTCGGCGATCCGCCCGAGCTCCCCGTCGGGGTCCCCCCGCTCGAGCAGCTCGGTCCGGCGGCGACGGAGCCGCTCGAGCATGGCCCGCAGCCCCATCACGTCCTCGCCGCCCGGGTTGCGCATCCCGCTGCGGAGCATCCGCCGCAGGGCGTCGTCGAGGTCGCCCCCCGCCAGCAGGTCGTCGGTCAGCTCGGCCAGCAGGTCGTCGGGGTCGAGTCCCCCCAGGTCCTGGGTGCCGTCCCAGCGCGTGTAGTCGTAGCGGGCGCTCATCGTCGGGTCCTTCGCCCGGGACGACCGCCCGTCCCGGACCCCGGGACGGCCCCGACCGCGTCCGGGCGCCTCACTTGCGGCTCCGGTACAGCGCCCGGGTGCCTGACGCGTCCTTGTTGAGGCGCTTGGTGAGGTGCAGCCCCTCGAGCAGGAATTCGAGGGCGCTGGCCATCATGGCCGGCGACTCGGCGGCCGGGCCGGCCAGGGCTCGCACCGCCGGCTCCAGCGCGGGCAGGTCGGCCAGCACCGACATGTAGTCGGTGGCCGGAAGGTCGTCCCCGGCGTGGACCACCACCCCGGCCTCGAAGGAGCCGACCACCTGGCCCGGGTCCTGCAGGGTCACCCGGCGGCGGAACACGCTCAGGACGGCCGCCGCCACGAGCTGGGCCAGCACCTCCTGTTCGCGCGCCTCGTCGAGCGCCTCGATCTCCACCTTCCCCTGGGTGGAGGAGGCCAGGGCGGACAGGTCGCTCACCCGGGGGACGGCCACCGGTTCGCCGTTCCGCAGGGCCCGCCGGACGGCATTGGCCACCAGCGTCTCGTAGTTGGCGATCGTGAGGCGGACCGACACCCCGCTGCGCTGGTTGAGGTGGGGGCTGCGGCGGGCCAGCTGGCTGATCTCGGCCACGACCTCCTGGAGGTACTCGGGCACGGTCACCGGCGGACCGCCGTGGGGCAGGGCGGCCTCGGCGTTCATGATCGCCACCTCGGTCCGCGTGTCGAGCGGGTAGTGGGTCCGGATCTGGGCCCCGAAGCGGTCCTTCAGCGGGGTGATGATCCGACCCCGGTTGGTGTAGTCCTCGGGGTTGGCGGTCGCCACCAGCATGACGTCGAGCGGCAAGCGCACCCGGTGGCCACGGATCTGCACGTCGCGCTCCTCGAGCACGTTGAGCAGCCCCACCTGGATGCGCTCGGCCAGGTCCGGGAGCTCGTTGATGGCGAAGATGCCGCGGTTGACCCGGGGCACCAGCCCGAAGTGGATGGCCAGCTCGTCCGACAGGTAGCGGCCCTCGGCCACCTTGATCGGGTCCACCTCGCCGATGAGGTCGGCGATCGAGGTGTCGGGAGTCGCCAGCTTCTCGCCGGAGCGGTCGGAGCGGTGCACCCAGTCGATCGGGGTGTCGTCGCCCTCGTCGGCCACCCGCAGGCGGGCGAACCGGGAGGCGGGTTGGTAGGGGTCGTCGTTGATCTCCGAGTCGGCGACCACCGGCATCCACTCGTCGAGCAGTTCGACCAGCGCCCGGATCAGGCGGGTCTTGGCCTGGCCCCTCTCCCCCAGCAGGATGAGGTCGTGCCCGGCCAGGAGGGCGTTCTCCAGCTGGGGCACCACGGTGTCCTCGAAGCCCAGGACGCCGCCGACCAGCGGCTCACCGGCGGCGATCCGGGCGCAGGCGTTGCGGCGGATCTCGTCGGACACGGGCGTCGACTGCCAGCCGGACGCTCGCAGGTCACCGAAGTTCCGGGGGAGGTCGTGGGGCGGGGCGGGGGCGTGTCGGGTGGGCGCAGCCATGGCCCGAGCCTATGTCCGGGCCGCACCGGGCGGTCCGCCCCCTCGGCCGCGCGGTCTCGGTTTTGCGCTGCCGCACCCCCCGTCTGGAAAGATGAGGCTGCATCCGGGCCCCCTCGGGCCGCCGCGGGTGCAGGACGGATGTTCGAGCCCGCTTCCACGGCGCGGGAGAGGAGGACGCGTGACCACGGTCGACGACGCAACCGTCACGCCGGTGGTGCTGGGCGGCACGCGGGGAGGCCCCGACGTCCCCACCCTGCGCCGGGACCGCTGGTGGCTGCAGCCCCTGGTCTCGGCGAGCGTGCTGATCGCCTTCGTCGTCTACGCCACCTGGGCCGCCTTCGCCAACAAGGACTACTACGTCGGGGCGGCCGCCCACCGGGACCTGATCTCACCGTTCTACTCGCCCTGCCTCACGGCCAGCTGCGTCCCCGGCAGCCACCCCGGCTTCTACCTGACCTGGTGGGAGATCTCGCCGGCCATCCTCATCCTGATCGTGCCGCTCGGTTTCCGGCTCACCTGCTACTACTACCGGCGGGCCTACTACCGCTCGATCTGGCTGTCACCGCCGAACTGCTCGGTGGCCGACGCCCACGGCAGCTACAGCGGCGAGACGCGCTTCCCGCTGATCCTCCAGAACGTCCACCGCTGGTTCTTCTACCTGGGCCTCGCGCTCAACGTCATCCTGACCATCGACGCCGTGGTGTCCTACGGCGAGCCGGGGGTGGGCGTCGGGGTCAGCGTCGGCTCGCTGGTGCTGACGGCCAACGCCGCCCTGCTGTGGCTCTACAGCCTCTCGTGCCATTCCTGCCGCCACCTCTGCGGCGGCCAGGTGCGACGGTTCTCCGACCACCCGATCCGGTACCGGCTCTGGAAGCTGGTCACGCCGCTCAACGCCAACCACATGAAGTTCGCCTGGGCCAGCCTGGTCTTCGTCGCCCTCACCGACCTGTACGTCCGCCTGGTGGCGTCCGGGGCATTCCACGACCCCCGGCTCTTCTGAGTCCGGCCGGCACGGGCGCAGGTCCAGCGAGAGGAGCGAGGAGCAGATGGTCGACTACGAGACCCACGACTACGACGTCATCGTGATCGGGGCGGGCGGCGCCGGGCTCCGGGCGGCCGTCGAGGCCAAGGAGCGAGGGTTGCGCACCGCCCTGGTCTGCAAGTCCCTGCTGGGCAAGGCCCACACGGTGATGGCCGAGGGCGGGGTGGCGGCCGCCATGGGCAACGTGTGGCCGGAGGACAACTGGCAGGTGCACTTCCGCGACACGATGCGCGGCGGCAAGATGCTCAACAACTGGCGGATGGCCCAGCTCCACGCCCAGGAGGCCCCCGACCGGGTCTACGAGCTCGAAGCCTGGGGGGCGCTCTTCGACCGGACGACGGACGGCCGCATCACCCAGCGGGACTTCGGCGGCCACCGCTACGCCCGCCTGGCCCACGTCGGCGACCGCACCGGGCTCGAGCTCATCCGCACCCTGCAGCAGCGGGCCGTGCACCTCGGCATCGACGTCTTCATGGAGTGCAAGGTCCTGCGGCTGCTGACCGACGACGACGGCCGGGTCAGCGGGGCCGTCGGCTACTGGCGCCCGACCGGTGAGTTCATCGCCTTCACGGCCAAGGCGACGGTGCTGGCCACCGGGTCGATCGGCAAGAGCTGGGCCTACACCTCCAACAGCTGGGAGTCGACCGGCGACGGTCACGCCATGGCCGTCTGGGCCGGGGCGGACGTCATCGACATGGAGTGCGTGCAGTTCCACCCCACCGGGATGGTCTGGCCGCTGTCGGTGCGGGGCCTCCTGGTGACCGAGGGCGTGCGCGGCGACGGCGGGGTGCTCCGCAACAGCGAGGGCACCCGCTTCATGTTCGACTACGTGGCGCCCATGTTCCGGGCCGAGACCGCCGAGACCGAGGAGGAGGCGGACGCCTGGTACGAGGACCACATCAACAACCGGCGCACCCCCGACCTGCTGCCCCGTGACGAGGTGGCCCGGGCCATCAACAGCGAGGTCAAGGCGGGCCGGGGCACCCCGCACGGCGGGGTGTTCCTCGACATCGCCTCGCGGCGCACCCCCGAGTACATCCGCCGCCGGCTCCCCTCGATGTACCACCAGTTCATGGAGCTCGCCGGGGTGGACATCACGGCCGAGCCGATGGAGGTCGGCCCCACCTGCCACTACATGATGGGCGGCATCCGGGTGGACGCCGACACCGAGGCGGCGACGGTGCCCGGGCTCTTCGCGGCCGGCGAGGTGGCCGGCGGGATGCACGGGTCCAACCGGCTCGGCGGCAACTCCCTCTCCGACCTGCTGGTCTTCGGGCGCCGGGCCGGGATCGGGGCGGCCGACTTCGCCGAGGGCCGTACGGGAAGCCCGCAGCTCGACGACGGCCAGGCGTCGGCGGTGATCGCCGCCGCCCTCGAGCCGCTCGGCCGCGACGGCGGCGAGAACCCCTACCAGCTGCACCACGACCTGCAGCAGACCATGCAGTCGCTGGTCGGGATCATCCGCACCGGCCCCGAGCTCGAGCAGGCTCTCGAGAAGCTGGGCGAGCTGCGCCAGCGCGCCGACAAGATCTCGGTGGACGGCGGCCGGGCCTACAACCCCGGCTGGAACATGGCCACCGACCTGCCCTCGATGCTCACCGTCTCCACCGCGGTGACCCAGGGCGCGCTGCACCGCCGGGAGAGCCGGGGGGGCCACACCCGAGAGGACTTCCCCACCGCCGACCCCGAGCTCGGGAAGGTGAACTTCGTCCAACGCCAGCGCGTGGAGCGGGGTCCGGACGCGCCGATCGAGATCGGCCCCGAGCCGCTGCCCCAGATGCCGCCCGAGCTGACCGTGCTCTTCGAGGAGGCCCACTGATGTCCGACGTCACCATGAGGATCTGGCGGGGTGACCCCGCCGGGGGCGACTTCGAGGAGTACGCACTCGAGGCCCAGGAGGGCGAGGTCGTGCTCGACGTCGTCCACCGCATCCAGGCGACCCAGGCACCCGACCTGGCCTGCCGGTGGAACTGCAAGGCCGGCAAGTGCGGCTCGTGCTCGGCCGAGATCAACGGCACCCCGCGCCTCATGTGCATGACCCGGATGGACCAGCTGCCCGAGGGCCCGGTGACGGTGGCCCCCATGCGGACCTTCCCGGTGGTGCGCGACCTGGTGACCGACGTGAGCTTCAACTATGAGGTCGCCAAGCGCATCCCTGCCTTCGAGCCGCCGGCCCGGCCCGCGGAGGGCTACCGCATGCAGCAGATCGACGTCGAGCGGGGCCAGGAGTTCCGCAAGTGCATCGAGTGCTTCATGTGCCAGAACGTCTGCCACGTGATCCGGGACCACGAGGAGAACAAGCCGCACTACGCCGGGCCGCGGTTTTTCATCCGGCTGGCCGAGCTCGAGACGCACCCGCTCGACACCAACGACCGCCGGGAGCTGGTCCGCCAGCGGATGGGCCTGGGCCTGTGCAACATCACCAAGTGCTGCACCGAGGTGTGCCCCGAGCACATCAAGATCACCGACAACGGCATCATCCCCATGAAGGAGCGGGTGGTCGACGCCAGCTACGACCCGGTCGGGTGGCTGGGCCGCAAGATCATGCGCCGGCCGAAGCGGTCGCCCGAGGAGGCGGCCGCCGGCAGCTCCTCGTAGGGCCGGGGCGGCTACCCTCGCCTTCCCGTGGCACTCAGGGAACCGATCGAGCCGGCGCGGGCCGGCCAGGACGAGCTGTTCATCAGCCGGCTGCCTTTCCGCGGTCAGCTCACGGCCGACCGCTCGGCCATGGTGGGCGAGACCGCGGTCACCCCGATGCTGCGCCCGCCGGGCGCCGCCACCGCCCGCCCGGCCGTGCTGGCCACCGTCGCCGACTGCCTTGCCGGGGTGCCGGCCTGCCTGCTCACCCTGCCGCGTCTGGCGCTCACCCTCGACATCACGGTGCGGCTGGCCTCCCCGGCCACCGGTGACCACTTGTCGGTCGTCGCCCGGGTGCTCAAGCACGGCACCCGTACCATCGCCACCGAGGTCGAGTTCACCGACAGCTCGACCGGCGAGCTGGCCGCCTCCTGCTTCCTCACCTTCACCCCGTCACCCCGGCCCCAGGACGTCGCCCCGGCCGCCATGGGGGAGATGAGGCCGCCGCTGGGCGAGCTGTCCGTGCCGCTGCCCGAGTACGTGGGCGTGCGGACGGTCGCCCCGGGGGTGGTGGAGATCGACCACCGCCCGCTGGTGACGCAGAATTCAGGGACCCTGCAGGGCGGGATCGTGGCCCTGCTCGGGGAGATGGCGGCCGAGACGCTGACCGGGCGCCCGGTGGTCGAGATCGACACCCGCTACCTGACCACCGTGCGGGTGGGCCCCGCCCGCACCATGGCCCGTCGGGTCGGCGACCGCGGCGTCCGGGTCGAGGTGCGCGACGCCGGCAACGGCGGCCGGCTGGCCGCCCTGGTCCACGCCCTGGTGGCCGGGCACCCCCAGGGCACGAAAGGTCGGTGAGGGTGGCCCGCCGGGTGGAGATCGGCCTCTACCTGCCCCAGGTGGCCCTCGGGGCCGACGCCGTGCTCGAGAGGGCGCAGGCTGCCGAGGAGCTCGGCTTCCACTCGCTGTGGCTCTACGACCACCTCTACGCCCCGGAGCTCCCCGAGCGCGACTCGTTGGAGGGCTGGACGCTGGCCAGCTGGGTGCTGGCCCGCACCAGCCGGCTCCGGGTCGGCCACCTGGTGCTCTGCAACAACTTCCGGCACCCGGCGCTGCTGGCCAAGATGGCCACCACCCTCGACGTGCTCTCGGGGGGACGGGTGGAGCTCGGGCTGGGCAGCGGGTCGGTCGAGGTGGAGCACCACCAGGCCGGGCTGCCGTGGGGCAGCTTCGCCGAGCGCTCGGCCCGGCTCGGCGAGGGTCTCGAGGTGATCACCCGGATGATGGCCGGTAGCCCTGCCAGCTTCGAGGGACGGCACTACCGGGTGACCGACCTGCCCAACCTGCCGCCACCGGTGCAGCGGCCCCGTCCGCCGATCCACGTGGGCGGGGTGGGACCCCGCCGCACGCTGCCCCTGGTGGCCCGGT
The DNA here is from genome assembly GCA_027315445.1 of Acidimicrobiaceae bacterium. GTDB lineage: Bacteria > Actinomycetota > Acidimicrobiia > Acidimicrobiales > RAAP-2 > DAHUYA01. Next base: position 22,785 of record DAHUYA010000117.1, read on the forward strand.
ACGCGGACGTGTGGAACGTGCCCACCTACGGGTTGGCCGGCTGGGAGGAGAGCCAGCGGCTGCTCGACGCCGAGTGCGAGCGGATCGGGCGCGACCCGGCCACCCTGCGCCGGGCCCACGAGGCCGTCCTGGTGCTGGCGCCCGATGACGCCTCGCTGGCCGGTGCCCGCCAGGTGGCCGAGCGTCGCTACGGCGGCGACGGGTGGGGGATGGAGGCCGGCGGCTACGTCGGCACTCCGTCGATGGTGCTCGACCGGATGGCGGCCATGGCCGGGCGCGGGGTCAGCCTGTTCGTGTTCTTCACCCACGACCGCGCCGAACGGGCCACCCTCGAGCTCCTGGCCGAGGAGGTCCTGCCCCACCTCGACGGCCTGTGACCGGAGGCCGGAAGCCCGAGCCGCCACCCCTGCCCGACTGCCTGCACGTCCGGGAGGTGATGGCGCTGGGCGCCGCCCGCCTCGACCCCGAGATCGTCGCCTACTTCGCGGCCGGGGCCGGCGACGAGGAGACGCTCTCGGACAACGAGGCCGCCTTCACCCGCCGGGCCCTCCGCCCCCGGGTGCTGACCGACGTGGCCGGCCTCAGCACCGCGTCGACCGTGCTCGGCCACCCGGTCGTCATGCCCGTCGGCGTGGCCCCGACCGCCGAGCACGGCCTCGCCCATCCCGAGGCCGAACGGGCGAGCGCCCTGGCCGCCGCGGCCGCCGGGGTCCCCTTCTGCCTCTCCACCGCCGCCACCCTGTCTCTCGAGGAGGTGGCCGAGGTTGCCGGGAGCCCCCGTTGGCTCCAGCTGTACGCCTCGGCGCGCCGTGCCGACACCGAGCAGCTGGTGGCGCGGGCGGTGGGGGCGGGGTTCGAGGCGATCGTGCTCACCGTCGACGTGGGCATCGTCGGCCTACGCGACCGCGAGCGGGCGGCCCGGCGGGCCAACCCCGACCACCCCTACTACCGCGGGCGCCGCTACCTGACCCCCGGTCACGACGTCACCGCCTCGGGCTTCCCCGCCACCTGGCAGGACCTGGCCTGGCTGCGTGAGGCCTGCGACGGCCGACCGTTGGTGCTGAAGGGGGTCATGACCGGCGAGGACGCCGCCCGGGCGATCGACCACGGCGTGGCCGCGGTGTGGGTGTCCAACCACGGCGGCCGGCAGCTCGACCGGGCACCGGCCACCCTCGACGTGCTCGAGGAGGTGGTGTCGGCGGTGGGCGGACGGGCCGAGGTCTACCTCGACGGCGGCGTGCGCCGCGGGGTCGACGTGGCGTGCGCCCTCGCGCTCGGGGCCCGCTGCGTGTTCGTCGGGCGCCCGGTGGTCTTCGGTCTGGCGGCCGGCGGCCGCGAGGGTGTGGCGGCGGTGCTCGGGATGCTCCGACGGGAGCTGCACGTCACCATGGCGCTCCTCGGGGCGGCGAGCGTCGAGGAGCTGACCCCGGCCTCGGTCCGGCGGCGCTGACTTCGCCGTCAGCCCCCCTCGCCCTGGCCGAGCAGGTGGTCGACGACCCGGGTCGGCGGCTGGTTGAGGAAGCCGTCCCCGGGCCAGTTGAACCAGCCGGACGAGGCGATGGCGCCGCCGTCGGGGTGCAGGCTGGTGCCGGTGACGAAAGAGGAGAGCCGGGAGGCCAGGAAGAGGACGCACCCGCCCACGTCGTCGTAGGTCCCCTCGCGCCCCATCGGGATGCCGATCCGGTCGGTGAGCCGACGGGCGTCGTCGGGGTCACCCATCATCGCCCGCAGGCCCGGCGTGGGGACGTAGTCGGGGGCCACGGTGTTGACCCGGATCCCGTCGGGAGCCAGCTCCACCGCCAGCGACCGGGTCAGGCTGGTCACGGCCGCCTTCATGGCGGCGTAGACCGCGTAACGGGGAGCTGCCCGGTGGGCCTCGATCGACGTCACGTTGACGATGCTGCCGCCGCCGCGGGCCCGCATCGGGGGGATGGCCCGCTGGATCGACCCCAGCAGCCAGGTGAAGTTGGTGCGGACCAGTGCCTCCCAGCCGCGGGGGGTCGACTCCTCGAAGGGCTGCCGGAACGTGCCCCCCACCACGTTGACGAGCACGTCGAGACGCCCCTCGTAGTGCCCGAGGGCCCGGTCGAAGAACCCGCCCAGGGCGGCGTCGTCGCGTGCATCGAGCTCGGCCGCCAGCACCTCCACCCCCGCCTCGCCGAGCACGGTCGCCGTGTCGGCCAGGGCCGCCGGGTGGCGGTCGCAGAGGGCCAGGCGGGCACCGGCCCGACCGAGGTCCTCGGCGGCGGCGCGCCCCAGGCCCCCGCCCCCGCCGACGACCAGCGCCACCGTCCCGTCGAGCCCCGCCCGGTCCTCGAGATGTCCCATGCTCGCCGTTCTCCTCGCTGCGCGATGCCGGACGAGGGACCCTACCAACGGGCGCCCCGGAGTCGGGCGCAGGAGCGGCCGGACCGCCGCCCCAGCGGCCGGGAAGGGCCCCGACCGTCCATTAGGGTCGGGCACGGCGCGACACGGGAGACACCATGCGACTGGTCATCGACGGCGAACGCTGCACCGGCCACGGCCGCTGCTACTCGCTCGTCCCCGAGCTCTTCGACAGCGACGAGTTCGGCCACGGTGTGGTGACCGTCCCCGAGGTTGCCCCGGCGCTCGAGGAGAAGGCCCGCACTGCGGTCGGCAACTGCCCGGAGGGCTGCATCAGTCTCGAGCCGTGAGGGCGGGCGGTTTTCGGGCGGCCCGGCGTCGCCTCTAGGGTCTGCTCGAGGGCCGCTCGCGGTGGGCGGCCCAGCGAGGAGAGCCGATGGCGACAGGGGGGACCGCGGCGACCACCGACGACGCCGACCACGACGACCCAGCGGACCACGACGACCCAGCCGACCACGACGACCCGGCCGGCCCGTTCCGTCGCGAGCTGGTGACCTGGCTGCAGAGCCACCTGAGCCCGGAGGTGGTGGCGGCGGGGCGCGTCGGCGAGGGCGGCGACGACGACTTCGAGGTGCTGCGCCGCTGGAACGCCACCCTGGCCGACGGGGGCTGGGCCGCCCCCGCCTGGCCGTCCGCCTACCACGGCCGGGACGCCACGGTGGCCGAGCAGCTGGCCTGGCACGAGGAGATGGCGGCCGCCGACGCTCCCGGACCGGTCAACGTGATCGGTGTCTCCAACATCGCCCCGGCCATCATGGCCATGGGCACCGACGAGCAGCGCCGGCGTTTCCTCTGGCCCATGCTGCGGGGCGACGAGATCTGGAGCCAGGGCATGTCCGAGCCCGACGCTGGCTCCGACCTCGCATCCCTGCGAACCTCGGCCGTGCTCGACGGCGACCACTTCGTGGTCAACGGCCAGAAGACCTGGAACAGCCTCGGCCGGCTGGCCGACTGGTGCCAGCTCTACGTCCGCACCGACCCCGACGCCCCGAAGCACAGGGGCATCAGCTGCCTGCTGGTCGACATGGCCACGCCCGGGGTCGACGTCCGGCCGCTCAGGACGATGGCCGGCGACCACACCTTCTCCGAGCTGTTCTTCGCCGACGTCCGGGTGCCGAGGGACTGCCTGCTCGGCCCGCTCCACCAGGGGTGGCGGGTGGCCATGACCACCCTCAGCCACGAGCGGGCCGGCGTGGCCCGGCTCCACCTCTGGATGACCGAGCGCCTCGAGTCGCTGTTGGCCGACCTCCGCGGCCGGCCCGTCCTGGCCGATCCGCTGGTCCGGTCACGGGTGGCCGCGCTCTACGAGCGCATCGCCTGCATGCGCTGGAGCACCACCCGCGAGCTCGAGGCGGTGGGGCTGGGCCGCCAACCCTCCCCCGGCTCGGGGAGCCTGACCAAGCTCATGTGGTCGCGGATCGACCAGGACCTGGCCGAGCTGGCGGTGGACGTCCTCGGGCTCGAAGGGCTCACCGGCCGGTGGGCCAAGCTGCTGGCCTCCTCCCGCCAGGCGACGATCGCCGGCGGCACCACCGAGATCAACCGGAACATCGTGGCCGAGCAGGCCCTCGGGCTTCCCCGCTGACCGCCGCCGGTTGACGCCACCTGGCCCACCGGCAAGCATCGCACCGCCGGTCGAACGGGGAGGGCGAGATGGCGCAGGGCGAGGACGTGATGGGGCGGTTCGGCTACGCCGGTCAGCGGGTGCTGGTGGCGGGGGGCGGGGGCGCTGGGATGGGCGCCGCCACGGTCGCCGGGCTGGTGGCGCTCGGCGCCGAGGTCCACGTGATCGACCGCAAGCCTCCCCCGGTGGCGGTGGCGAGCCACCAGACGGCCGACCTGGCCGACCCCGACGCCACGGCCGCGGCGGTGGCGCAGGTCGGGGGGACGCTGCACGCCCTCTTCAACTGTGCGGGCCTTCCGGGCGGCAAGTACCCCGACCTCGACGTCATGACGGTCAACTTCCTCGCCGCCCGCCACCTGGCCGACCTGGCGTCGGAGCACATGACCGGGGGCGGCGCCATCGCCACCATCTCCTCTGCGGCCGGCGCCGGCTGGATGGCCAACATCGGGAAGTGGCTCCCGCTGGTGACGACGGACGGGTTCGCCGCCGGGAGGCAGTGGTGTGCCGAGAACCCCGGGGCGATCGCCGGTGGGTACGCGCCCTCCAAGGAGGCCATCATCATCTGGACGATGCACGCCTCCTTCGCCCTGGCGGCCCGGGGCATCCGCATCAACGTCATCAGCCCGGGGCCGACCGACACGCCGATGATGCCGGACTTCGAGGAGCAGGTGGGCAAGGAGTTCATGGACAACTTCCCGATCCCGCTCGGCCGGCGCTCCACCCCCGAGGAGCAGGCGGCAGTCCTGCTCTTCCTCAACAGCCGGGCCGCCTCCTACGTGACCGGGGAGAACGTGGTCACCGACGGGGGGACCATCGGCGCCATCATGACCGGCAACATCGACCCGTCCATCCTGATCCCGAGCGCGGCCGCCGGGCAGTAGGGCAAGGGGTCGGGCGGGCAAGGGGTCGGGCAGTAGGGCAAGGGGTCGGGCAGTAGGGCAAGAGGTCGGGCAGTAGGGCAAGGGGTCGGGCAGTAGGGCGAGGGAAGGGGCAGGTGAGCAGGGTGGGGATCATGAGCGGCGTCCGCGTGGTGGAGGTGGCCTCGTGGACATACGTGCCGGTGGCGGGCACGGTGCTGGCCGAATGGGGGGCGGACGTCCTCAAGATCGAGCACCCCGAGACCGGCGACCCCCAGCGGGGCCTGGCCGCCTCCGGCCTGGTGCCCACCGGGCCCGGTGGGGTTTCCCACATGATGGAGCTGCCCAACCGGGGCAAGCGCAGCGTCGGGCTCGACCTCGCCACCGAGGAGGGCCACGGCCTCCTGCTCAAGCTGGTCGAGCGGGCCGACGTCTTCCTCACCAACTTCCGGCCCCAGGCCCGGCGAAAGCTCCGGATCGACGTCGACGACGTTCGGGCGGTCAACCCCTCGATCATCTACGTCCGGGGTTCGGGGCAGGGCCAGCGCGGCCCCGAGGCCGAGCGCGGCGGCTACGACGGCTGCACCTTCTGGGGGCGCGGGGGACCGGCCGACATCATCTCGGACCCCTCCGACTACCCGGTCGGCCAGCCCGGGCCGGCGTTCGGCGACGTGATGGGCGGACTGACCATCGCCGGCGGCATCTCGGCCGCCCTCTTCCACCGCTTGCGGACCGGCGAGCCGGTGGTCGTGGACAGCTCGCTGCTGGCCACCTCCAGGTGGGCCACCAGCGCCTCCTCACTGGCGGCGGGCCTCTTCGGCATCGACCGGCTGCCGCGCGGCGACCGCAAGAAGATGCCCAACCCGCTCGTCAACACCTATCGCACGGCCGACGGGCGCTACCTCTCTCTGGTGATGCTCGAGTCCGACCGCTACTGGGGCGACCTGGTCGGCCGGCTCAGCCGTCCCGAGCTGGCCGACGACCCGCGGTTCGTGGACTCGGCTGCCCGGGCGCAGAACAACGTGGCGTGCACCACCGCCCTCGACGAGGCCTTCGCCCAGAAGACCTTCGCCGAGTGGAAGGAGGTCCTGAAGGACGCCGCCGGCGTCTGGGCCCCGGTCCAGACGCCGAGCGAAGTGCTCGAGGACCCCCAGGCCCTGGCCAACGGCTACGTCCGCGAGATCGAGGCCAAGTCGGGGACCCGTTTCCGGATCGTCCCATCGCCGCTGCAGTTCGACGAGGAGCCGCCCGACCTCACCCGGGCCCCCGAGCACGGGGAGCACACCGACGAGGTGCTGGGCGAGCTCGGCCTCGACATGAACGCCATCATGGAGCTGAAGATCAAGGGCGTGGTGTTGTGATCCGGCCCGTCGGTTCGGTTCTCGGCCCGCCGATCGATCGGACGGTCGCCTGTGGGGCCGGGCTCGGCCGGTGCGTTGCTCAGCCGGGAGGCAGCGGGCCGGCGTAGGTCTTGGTCTCGACGTACTGCTCGAAGCCCTCGATCCCGTTCTGCCGGCCGACGCCGCTCGCCTTGTAGCCCCCGAACGGGGCGTCCGCCCCGTACCAGACACCGCCGTTGACCGAGACGGTGCCGGCCCGGATCCTGGCGGCCACGGCCAGGGCCCTCTCCTCCGAGCCGGAGGTCCCGGCGCCGCTCAGTCCGTACTCGTTGTCGTTGGCGATGCGCACCGCGTCGTCGTCGTCCTCGAAGGGGATCACCACGAGCACCGGGCCGAAGATCTCCTCGCGGGCGACGGTCATGGAGTTGTCCACATCGGCCAGCAGCGTGGGCTCCACGAAGTAGCCCTTCGGCAGGTGGGCGGGCCGGCCGCCGCCCACCACCACCCTGGCGCCCTCCTCGCGGCCCTTCTCGATGTAGCCGAGCACCCGGTCGCGCTGGACCGCGCTGACCTGGGGGCCCTGGATGACGGAGGGGTCGGTGGGGTCGCCGTAGGGGACGTTCTTGAACCCCTCCTCCATGATGGCGATGCCCTCGTCGTAGCGGGACCGGGGAAGCAGCATCCGGGTCAGCATGGCGCAGCCCTGCCCGCCGTGGGAGCAGACCGCCCAGGCCATCGCCAGCTTCTGCTCGAGGTCGGCATCGTCGAGGACGATGTCGGCCGACTTGCCGCCCAGCTCGAGGAACAACCGCTTCAAGGTGGCGGCACCCTTCTCCATGATCCGGCGCCCCACCGCGGTCGAGCCGGTGAACGAGACCAGGTCGACCCGGGGATCGATCACCAGGTCCTCGGCCACCGCGTTGTCCGAGGTGGTCATCACCTGCAGGACCCCGGGCGGGAAGTCGGTGTGCTCGGCCACCAGCCGCCCGATCCGGGTGGCGTTCCACGGGGTGTTGGGGGCGGCCTTCAGGATCACGGTGTTGCCGGTGGCCAGCGCCTGGCCGAGCTTGTTGATGGTCACCTCGAGCGGGAAGTTCCAGGGCACGATGGCGGCCACCACGCCGACCGGCTCCTTGACCACCTTGCGCCAGCTCCGGGACCCGAAGGCATGCCCCTCGGGCAGGTCCCGCTCCCAGTGGAACCGGTCGATGTACTCGGCCGGCCAGCGGAGGCCCTCCTCGAGCGGCGAGTCGAGCTGCGGCCCGTAGGTGAGCAGCACCGGCGTGCCGACCTCGGCCACCAGCTCCGCCCGCAGCAGCTCCCTCTCGGCCTCGAGCGCCTCCTGCAGCTGCAGCAGGCACCGCTTGCGGAGCTGGCCGTCGGTCGCCCACGAGGACTCGTCGAAGGCCCGCCGAGCACCGGCGATGGCCACCTCCATGTCCGCGTGACCGGCGTCGGCCACGGTGCCCAACACCTCCTCGGTGGCCGGGTTCACGTTGTCGAACACCTTGCCGGACTGCGCCTCGACGAGCTTGCCGTCGATCAGCATCCGGGTCTCGCCCGCCACCGCCGCACCACCGTCCGCGCTCATGAAACCCTCCCTCGACCGTTCCGGTGGGCGCAGCCTACCGGCCCCGGACCGGCCGGTCCCGACCGGCCCGCGCCTGCGGAAAGGGGTCACGCCGCGGCGCGCTACAGTCCCGCCGGCGACCGTCCGAACCGGGGTGACGGCGCCGGGTGCAGACCGCGGCCGTGACGCCGCACGGAGGTGAACAGCAGGTGGCAGCGCCGAGCCCGAGGCCAGGACCGGATCGGCTCCGGACGGCGAGCCGGCGACCGGGGGCCTGACCACGATGCACCTCGGGCTGGTGCTCGACATGACCTCGGCCGGCTTCCCCGACCGGACGGCGGTGCGCTGGGGCGAGTCGGAGCTCTGCTTCGGCGAGCTGGCGGCGGCGGCGGCGGCCGCCACCAGGTGGTTCGGCGAACTCGGCGTCCCGGCCGTCGTCTACGTCGGGGGGAACCACCCGTCGTACCCGGTGGCCCTGTTCGGGGCGGCCGGTGCCGGGGTGCCGTTCGTCCCGCTCAACTACCGGCTGGGGGCCGAGCAGCTCGGCGCCCAGCTGTCGGCGCACCCCGGGGCCTTCGTGGTCTACGAGGGTGATCCACCGCCGGGAGCGGCGCCGGAGCGAGCGAGCGAGCGCCAGGCCTTCCTGCAGCACCTGGCGGCCGCGGTGGCGACCGGCGAGGTCGACCCGCCACTGCCGGTCGACCCGGAGCTGCCGGCCGTGCTCCTCTACACCAGCGGGACGTCCGCCGCCCCGAAGGCGGCGGTGCTCCGGCACCGGCACCTCATGTCCTACGTGCTCGGGACGGTGGAGTTCGGCGCCGCCGGCGAGGACGAGCGGGCCCTGGTGTCGGTGCCCCCCTACCACGTCGCAGGCCTGGCCAATCTCCTCTCCAACCTCTACGCCGGCCGGACGGTGATCTACCTCGACCGGTTCAGCCCCGAGGCCTGGCTCGACATCGTCCGCCGCCGCCAGGTGACCCAGGCGATGGTGATCCCCACCATGCTGGCCCGGATCGTCGAGCACCTCGGGGCCGCCGCCGACGCCGGCACCCCGAGCCTGCGGACGCTCTCCTACGGCGGCGCCCGGATGCCCCAACCCGTCCTCGAGCGGGCCCTGGCGCTGTTCCCCGGCACCGGCTTCGTCAACGCCTACGGGCTGACCGAGACCAGCTCCACCATCGCCGTGCTCGGTCCGCAGGACCACCGCCTGGCCGTCTCGTCGGACGACCCGGCGGTGCGAGGACGGCTGGCCTCGGCCGGGCGCCTGCTGCCGGGGATCGAGATCGAGGTGCGCGACGAGGAGGGCCGGGTGCTGCCCCAGGGCGAAGCGGGTCTCCTCTTCCTGCGTGGCGAGCAGATCTCCGGGGAGTACGCCGGGGCCACCCTGCTCGACGCCGAGGGATGGTTCCCGACCCGCGACCGTGGCTGGGTGGACGTCGAGGGCTACGTGTTCGTGGAGGGCCGGGCCGACGACACCATCATCCGGGGAGGTGAGAACATCGCCCCGGCCGAGATCGAGGACGTGCTCATCGACCACCCCGAGGTCGTCGAGGCGGTCGTGGTCGGCCTGCCCGACGAGGAGTGGGGCCAGCGCCTGGCGGCGGTAGTGGTGTGCCGGCCCGGCTCGGCAGTCACCGGCGAGGACCTCCGCGACCTGGTCCGCACCCGGTTGCGGTCGTCCAAGACACCCGAGACGGTCGAGTTCTGGAGCGAGTTGCCCCGCACCGACACGGGCAAGCTCCTGCGCCGCCGGGTGGTCGAGCAGCTGGCCGGCTGACGGGGCCCGGATGGGCGGGTGGCGGGCCTGCCGGGCGCCGGCCTTGCGGGGGGGCGGGCTCACCGAGGGGGCGGACCGCCGGACCGGCTCGTCGGTCGCCCCGCCGGTCACAATGTTTCCGTTCGGTTTCTGAGCGGGAAGGGGCGAGAACGGCTGTTGCCAGGCATTTTCCCTGTTCACGGGTGTGCTTGACTGACCTCCATATGATTGTTACGTTACGAGCCACGAGGGTCACACAGGCAGAACCGGCTGCCGGCAGCTGCTGACAGCCGGTCGACCGCATCCGACAGGAGGTCGGTCGGATCCGGCGAGCCGCCCTCCGAATGCCAACCGTGCAGTGATCAAGGGGAGGGTTCGATGATCCGTTACTGGCGCCGGTCGTTCGTGCTGGTGGGAGCCGTCATCATGGCGGCCACCACCCTGATCGGGTTGGGGACCGCTGGCACCGCCGGCGCGTCGGGGAACGCAGCCCCGATAAAGATCGGGGTGTTGTGCAGCTGCACCGGACCCCTGGCGTCGAGCATCGACGTCGGGCCGCCCGCCCTGCAGGCCTGGGCGGACGCCACCAACGCCAGGGGCGGGATCAACGGCCACAAGGTGCAGGTCATCGTGAAGGACGACGCGTTCAACTCCGGCACGTCGCTCTCCGAGGCCGAGCAGCTGATCAACGAGGACAAGGTCGTCGCACTGGTCGACTCCTCCGACGTGGACGCCGCCTGGGGCACCTACGCCCAGCAGCACAACGTGCCGGTGATAGGCGGCGGGTCGAGCAGCCAGCTGTTCCTCACCAACCCCAACTTCTTCGCCGTCGGCCAGACGCTCGACGACTACTTCATCAACTTCATCGACGCCGCCAAGAAGGTCGGTGCCAAGAACATGGGCGAGTTCTACTGCGCCGAGGCGGCCACCTGCCAGGAGGGCGTGGCACCCCTGAAGGCGACGGCCGCCAAGGTGAACGAGAAGGTCGGCTACGTGACCGAGATCTCGGCCTCGGCGCCCAACTACACCGCCCAGTGCCTGGCGGCCAAGCAGGCGGGCGTGCAGGCGCTGACGGTGGCCGACGCGGTGTCGGTGGTGGAGGCGGTGGCCTCCGACTGCACCACGCAGGGGTACACGCCGTGGGAGATCGCCCTCGACGGGGCGGTGTCGCTGTCCTTCCAGAAGGCGCCCGGCATCAACAACCACTTCATCGGCTCGGAGCCGGACATCCCCTTCTTCACCGACAACACCCCGGCGTCGAAGGCGATGAACGCCACCTTGGACAAGTACGCCAAGTCGACGGTCAAGTCGCCCAACTTCAACGAGCAGGCGACGCAGATGTACCTGACGGGACTCCTGTTCGCCGACGCCGCCAAGGCCGGCAAGCTGGGGGTGCACGGCGCGGCGACCACCGCCGAGCTGTACAAGGGCCTCTACTCGCTGAAGGGCGACACCCTCGGCGGCCTGGCCCCGCCGCTCACCTTCACCAAGGGCAAGCCGACTCCCATCGACTGCT
>DAHUYA010000153.1 GCA_027315445.1 Acidimicrobiaceae bacterium
GATCCCGGCCGCGGCGGGGCGCCGCCAGTCCTAGGCTCCTCGCGACATGCTCGGTTTCCTCGTCCGCCGGCTCGCCCAGGCGATCATCGTCGTGCTGGGCGTCGTCCTGATCGTCTTCATCCTCAGCCAGCTCATCCCAGGCGGCGAGTGCAGGGCGGTGCTCGGGCCCAAGGCGACGATCGCCAATTGCGCCCACTTCAATCGACTGAACGGCTTCGACCTGCCGCTCTGGGACCAGTTCTACCACTACGTCCTCGGGCTCCTGCAGGGGAACCTCGGCTACTCCTACAAGTTCAACCAGGGGGTGACCGCCGTCATCATGGAGCGGTTGCCCAAGACGTTGGTGCTCGTCGGCACCGCCACCCTGGTGGCCCTGATCATCGCCATCCCGCTCGGGATCCTGCAGGTGGTGAAGCGCAACAAGCCGAGCGACTACGTCCTCACCGCCGTCTCGTTCATCTTCTACGCCATGCCGCCGTTCCTACTCGGGACGCTGCTCATCATCTGGCTGGCCTTCGACGCCAACATCTTCCCGGTCTCCCCTCCCGGCAACGCCTCGGCCTGGGCGTTGTTCAGCGACCCCCGGGCCTTCGTGCTGCCGGTGGTGACCCTGTGCGCGATCACCATCGCCTCGTTCAGTCGCTACATGCGGTCCTCGATGATGGACGCCCTGGCGGAGGACTACATCCGCACGGCCCGGGCCAAGGGTGCGAGCAACCGTCGCGTCCTCTACGGCCACGCCCTGCGCAACGCCCTCATCCCGATCCTGACCCTGCTGGGCCTGTCGCTGCCGGCCATCGTCTCGGGAGCGGTCATCACCGAGGACGTGTTCAACTACCCGGGCATGGGTCAGCTCACGGTGTACGCCGCCTCCAACAGCGACATCCCGCTGGTGCTCGGCACCACCCTGGTGGCCACGGTCGCCACCGTGGTGGGCTCGCTGCTGGCCGACATCCTCTATGCCGTCGCCGACCCGCGCATCCGGTTCGGGAGCTCCTGACATGACGACCCCCCTCGACCGCTTCGACCGCGAGCCGGTCCTCGGGACCGAGGGCGAGCACACCGCCGTCCCCATCGGCCTGGGCGAGGCGATCGTCCCCCTGGTCGGCGAGGAGGGCCCCCCGCTCGGGCCGGAGGGCGGCGAGTCGGCGACCACGGGCGGCCTCGGGCTCCAGATCCTGCGGGTCTTCGTCGAGAACAAGCTGGCGGTGGTCGGGGCCCTGGTGGTGATCGCCATGGTGCTGTTCTGCTTCGTCGGGCCGAGCCTCTACCACACCAACCAGGCCAACCAGCAGGCCGCGTTGCTCAACCCGGAGAACGCGCCGCCCGGGACCGGCCATCCGCTCGGCACCGACCAGACCGGCTTCGACATCCTCGGGCGCCTGATGTACGGCGGGCAGACCTCGCTCATCGTCGGGTTCGCCTCGGCCGGGGTGGCCACGGTGCTCGGCGTCCTCTACGGGGCCCTGGCCGGCTTCTTCGGCGGGTGGGCCGACGCCCTGATGATGCGGATCGTCGACGTCCTGCTCTCCATCCCGGTGCTGTTCATGCTCATCGCCCTGGTCACGATCTTCCGGGCCTCCGAGTCGCTGCTCATCTTCGTCATCGCCTTCGTGAGCTGGCTGATACCGGCCCGGCTGGTGCGGGGTGAGACACTGACCTTGCGCGTCCGCGAGTACGTGCAGGCGGTCCAGGTGATGGGCGGCAGCCGCCGGCGGATCGTCGGCCGGCACATCATCCCCAACGCCATCGGGACGATCGTGGTGTTCGCCACCTTCCAGATCGCCGACTCGATCCTCCTGCTGGCCGCCCTCGGGTTCCTGGGCTTCGGCGTCCCGGCGCCACAGACCGACTGGGGCACCATGTTGTCCAACGGGGCCGACGCCGCCGGCAACGGGTGGTGGTGGCAGATCTACCCGGCCGGCGTCGCCATCGTGCTGGTGGTGGTGGCCTTCAACTTCGTGGGCGACGCCCTCCGGGACGCCCTCGAGGTACGGCTCCAGCGGCGGTAGCCGGCACCGGCGCCGCCCGGCAGGGCCCGCCCGGCGCGGCCCGCTGGGCGCCCCCGGGCCGTTCCGTGCCCGGGCCCGCTGCCCTCAGTCGCCGGTCGGAGTGGCAGCGGCCGCCGGTGCGCCCGGGGCCAACCGCACCGGTGTCTGCAGCGGGAAGTGGCACGCGGCCACGTGGCCGCCTCCGAAGTCGTCGAGCGGCGGCTCCACCTCGGCGCACACGTCCTGGGCGGCCGGGCAGCGGGTGCGGAACCGGCAGCCCGACGGCGGGTCGACCGCCGAGGGAAGCTCCCCCCGCACCGCCGTCTTCCCGCGGGTCCGCTGGAGATGGCCCACCTCGGGCACCGGGACGGCATCGAGCAGTCCCCTCGTGTAGGGGTGGGCCGGACTGCCGTAGACCCGGGACGCCGGCCCGAGCTCGACCAGCTTGCCGAGGTACATGACCCCGATGGTGTCGGCCATGTAGCGCACCACCGCCAGGTCGTGGGAGATCATCACGTACGTGAGCTGGTGGCGCTCCTGGAGGTCCTTCATCAAGTTCAGGATCTGCGCCTGGATGGACACGTCGAGCGCCGAGACCGGTTCGTCGGCCACGATCAGCCGGGGCTCGAGCGCCAGGGCGCGGGCCAGGCCGATGCGCTGCCTCTGGCCTCCCGAGAACTCGTGGGGGTACCGCTCCGCCGCTTCCGGACTGAGCCCGACCTCCCCGAGCAGGAACCGCACCCGTTGCCGCTGCTCGGCCGGTGTGCCCACCCCCTGCACCTTCAGGGGCTCCCTGATGATGGTCCCCACCCGCATCCGGGGGTCGAGCGAGGCGTAGGGGTCCTGGAACATGAGCTGCAGGTCCCGCCGGCGCCGGCGCAGGACCCGGCCGTGCAGGCGGTGGATGTCCTCGGACCGGTAGCGGACGGAGCCGTGCTGGGGGCGGTCGAGCGCCACCATGAGCCGGCCGACGGTCGTCTTGCCACAGCCCGACTCCCCCACCAGCCCGAAGGTCTCGCCCTCGCGGACGTCGAAGGACACCCCGGACACGGCCTTCACGGTGCCCGTGGCGCGCCGGAACACTCCTCCGGCCAGCACGGGGAACTCCCGCACCAGGTGGGCCACCTCGACCAGCACCGCCACGTCCTGCATCGAGCGGGCGGGGGCACCGGGCTCGCCCCGCCCCGACGGCGTGCCGGCCGTGGCGGCGATCTCGACCGGCGCCGCCGTCTCGTCGTGGTGCCTCGGGTGGAAGCAGGCGAAGCGGTGCACGTGGGCGGTGGTGCTGCCGGCGTCCTCCAGCGGCGGCTCGTGGGTCCGGCACTCGTCGGTGGCGTACAGGCATCGGGGGGAGAAACGGCATTCGGTGTGCGCCTTGGACAGGTCGGGGGGGAGCCCCGGGATGCTCCTCAGCCGTCCACCCTCGGTCGACTCGAGCCGCGGCACCGAGGCCAGCAACGCCTCCGAGTAGGGGTGGCGCATCCGCGAGAACAGCTCGGCGGTGTCCGCCTCCTCGGCGACCCTGCCGGCGTACATGACCACGACCCGATCGGTCCGGCCGGCGATGACCCCCATGTCGTGGGTGATGAGCATCACCGCCATCTTCAGGCGGTCGCGCAGGTCGTCGATGAGGTCGAGGATCTGCGCCTGGATCGTGACGTCGAGGGCCGTGGTGGGCTCGTCGGCGATCAGGAGCTTGGGCTCGCAGGCCAGGGCCATGGCGATCATCACCCGCTGACGAAGGCCGCCCGAGAGCTCGTGGGGGTACTGGTCGAGCCGCTCCGCCGGCCTGGGCATCTCGACGAGCCCGAGGACCTCGAGCACCCGTTGCCGGGCCTGGCTCTTCGTCACGTCCCGGTGCAGCCGCACCCCTTCGGCGATCTGCCGGCCGATCGTCATGGTCGGGTTGAGCGACGTCATCGGGTCCTGTGGGATGAGCGCCACCTCGTCCCCACGGACCTGCCGCATCTGCCGCTCGTCGAGGGTCGCCAGGTCCCGCCCGAGGAGGTGGACCGTGCCCGCGGTCACGTGGCCGTTGTTGGGCAGGAGGCGCATGATCGAGAGACCGGTCGTGCTCTTCCCGCACCCCGACTCCCCGACGATGCCGACGCACTCCCCCTCGTCGATGTCGAACGAGACCCCGTCGACCGCCACCACGGTGGCCGTGCGCATCCGGAATTCGGTCCGGAGGCTCTGCACGGAGAGAACGGGCATCCGGGCCACTCTAGTGGGCGGGAACAGCCCGAAGACTGGGGTGACCGGGGGCGTCCCCGCTCGTCGTCGCTGGTCCGACCCGGTGACAGCGGCGACCCGCTCAGCGCCGGAAGCGCCCTCCTCCCCATGGGAGGTCGTCCACGAAGGCCCAACTCCGACGGTGGATCGCCGACAGTCCGTAGCCGCGCAGGGCGGTCTTGTGTGCCGGCGAGGGGTAGCCCTTGTTGCGCTCGAACTCGTAGGGCGGGAAGTGGGGCGACTCCTCCCGCATCATCCGGTCCCGGGTCACCTTGGCCAGCACCGACGCAGCGGCCACCGCGGCACAACGAGCGTCGCCGTCGACCACCGGCACGACGGTGCCGGGCACAGCCACCTCGGGCAGGACCGGCGTGCCGGCGCCGACCGGCCCTGCCCCCGGCCCGTCGGTCGACTCCTCGGTGTCGGCGGGTGCGCCGCCCGGCTCGCGAAGCAGGTCGTAGGGCCCGTCCACCAGGATCGCCTCGGGCACCAGTTCGAGCGAGGCCAGTGCCCGGTAGGCGGCCAGTCGGAGGGCTGCGGTCATCCCCCACCGGTCGCACTCGGTCGCGGTGGCGTGCCCCACCGCACCGTCGGCGCACCACCGCGCCACTTCGTCGAAGACCGACTCGCGACGCTCCTCGCCCAGGAGCTTGGAGTCCCGGAGCCACCCGGGCATCGACCCGGCTCGGGTCCCGGGGCCGAGGACGGCCACCCCGACGCTGACCGGTCCGGCCCATGCGCCGCGCCCGACCTCGTCGAGCCCGGCCACCCAATGGTGCCCCGCCCTCCAGAGCCGTCGCTCCTCGTGCAGCGTCGGCCGCAGCCGGGCCGCCGGTCCGCGGCCGGTGGCGGGTGCACCGGGCCGGGCGATCGTCACCACCGGACCGCAAGGAGTGCGCTACCGGCCATCCCCGGCGACGTTACCGGGGGCGGATCCCTCGGCTCAACGGGGCCCGACGAGGGCGGCGGGCGGCGACGCTACCCTCGCGCGGTGCACGAGGCCGCCCTCCTGCTGCTGGCCGCGACCAGGATGCGGCGCTTCACGGCCACCTCGGCCGTGGCCCTGGCCGCCCTGCTCGGCCTCGGGTACGTGACCATCACCTGGCGCCGCCGGCGCGGCCTCGGCGGGGGCCAGGTGCAGGCGGAGCGCCGCCACCCGGAGCGCTTCGAGCTCTCCCGGCGCGCCGGGAAGCCCACGGGGACCCCGACCGTTCCCGAGAGAGATCCCGGCCGCGGGATCGCCGCTGGGTCGCCGGCGGTGGGGTCGCCCGCGCAGGCGTCGCCGGCGGTGGGGTCGCCGGAGGTGGACCGGCCCACGCACGCGCCACCGGACGACGGGCCGGCAGAGCCGACCTGCGGCACCGGAGGCCGTCCCGGCTAGCACAGGGGCTCGGGACGCTCAGGGGTCGCCCGGCGACCGTTCCGACCGCTTCGTGCGCTCCCGGCCGCGGACCGCCGTCTCCACCCGGGCGACCAACGGGGCCTCCTCGGGGTCGAAGGCGGTCGAGAGGAACGCCTCCACCATCTCCCGGGCGATCGCCGGCGAGGTGAGCCGCAGCCCGAGGGCGAGCACATTGGCGTCGTTCCACTCCCGCGCCCCGCGAGCTGTGTAGGCATCGGTGCACAGCGCGGCCCGCACCCCCGGGACCTTGTTGGCCGCCATCGCCACCCCGGTGCCGGTGGTGCAGCTCACGATGCCCATCGACGCCCGCCCGCGCGCCACCGCCTCCCCCACCGCCCGACCGGTGTCGGGCCAGTCGGCGCCGTCGGCGACCACCTAGACCTCGTGCCCGGCCGAGCGCAGCTCGGCCAGCAGGGACTCGGTGAGGGGGGTCCGCTCGTCGGTGCCGAAGGCGAGGCGCACCTCCGGGACGCTACCAACGACGGGTGTCGTCCCCGGGCGGCACGCCTCCCCACCTCCGCGCAACCGCGACCGCTGCTCGGACTGCGACCGCTGCTCGGACTTCGACCGCTGCTCAGCCCAGCCGATCCCGCTGCACCTTGCCCATGGCGTTCTTCGGCAGGGCGTCGACGAAGTGCACCCGGCGCGGCCGCTTGTACGGCGCCAACCGGGTGGCGGCGAAGGCGAGGAGGTCGTCCACGGGCACGGCCGAGGACGGCACCACCCAGGCCGTGACCGCCTCGCCCCACTCCTCCGACGCCACACCCGCCACCGCCACCTCGGCCACCGACGGGTGCGCCAGGAGGGCGTCCTCCACCTCCGCCGGGTACACGTTGTGCCCCCCGGTGATGATCAGGTCGCCGCGACGACCCAGGATCGTGTGGTAGCCGTCGGGTGAGACGGCCGCCAGGTCGCCGGTGCGGAACCAGCCGTCGACGAAGCACTCGGCGTCGGCCGCGGGGCGCTCCCAGTACCCGCCGAAGACCGACGGACCGGCGACCAGGAGCTCCCCGTCCTCGAGGCGGGCCGAGCCGCCGGGCAGCGGGAGCCCGACGGTGCCCGGCCGCCGCTCGCCTTCGTAGGGGTTGGAGAGGGTGAGCAGCGTCTCGGACATCCCGTATCGCTCGAGCACCTCGACCCCGCCGGCACGACGGACCTCGGCCCACAGGGCGGCCGGCAGCGGGGCGGAGCCGGAGACGCACAACCGGAGGGCCCCCAGCTCGGCCGCCCGGCCGCTGGCCAGAAGCCGGTGGTACATGGTCGGGACACCGAAGAAGAGGGTCCCCCGATGGGCCGTCACGGCGTCGAGCACGGCGCCCGCCTCGAAGCGGGGCACCACCACGGCCGACGCCCCGGTCGAGAGGGTGCCGAGCAGGCCGATGCAGAGGCCGTGGACGTGGAACAGCGGCAGGGCGAGCACCAGCCGGTCCGAGGGGCTCCAACGCCACGCCGCCGCCACCGCCGCCACCCCGGCGGCCAGGTTGCGATGCGACAGGAGGGCACCCTTGGGTCGCCCGGTGGTGCCCGACGTGTAGACGATCATCGCCGGGTCGCCGGGTGCGGCGACGTCGAGCGGGCCCTGCGGGCCGGGAAGCGGCCGGTCCCCGCCACCGGCGAGCGGGGGCCCGCCGGCAACCGGTTCGAGGCCGGCGGTCAACACCCGGGTGGCCGGGGCGGCCGCGCGCACCCACCGCCCCTGGGCCGGCCCGTCGACCATCGCCACCGTGGCCCGGGCATCGGCGGCCAGCACGCCGACCTCGTGCTCGGTCATCCCCGAGCTGACGGGGACCAGGACCGCGCCCATCCGAAGGGCGGCCAGCGCCACCGTGATCGCCTCGATCGAGGGGCCGGCCGTCCACAGGAAGCGGTCCCCCGGCCCCATCCCGGTCCCCACCAGCCGACCGGCCGCCGCTCTGGTCCGCTCGTCGAGCTGGTCGTAGGTGCAGGCCGCGCCGCCGGCGAACAGGGCCGGCAGGCTCCCGGCGGCGGCCCAGCGCCGCGACCAGATCACCGGCAGCGGCGGCGCCGACCCCGGCGGCTCGCCCCCTGCCCACCGCGCGCCCACGTCCTGCCCCGACACGCCGGCGGAGCGTAGCGGGGCACGGGGGGCCCCGTCGTAGGCTTGGCGCCCATGAGCCCACGCCAGGTCGCCGTCGTGCCGCACACCCACTGGGACCGCGAGTGGTACGAGCCGTACCAGACCTTCCGGATGTCCCTGGTCGACCTCCTCGACACGCTGCTCCCGCTGCTCGAGTCGGATCCCTCCTACGCCAGGTTCATGCTCGACGGGCAGATGGCGGTGGTCGACGACTACCTCGAGGTCCGCCCCGACCACGAGGACCGGCTGCGGGCCCTGGCGGCCACCGGGCGCCTGACCATGGGTCCCTGGTACATCCTGATGGACGAGTTCCTCGTGTCCGGCGAGACCATCGTCCGCAACCTGCAGGCGGGGGTGGCCCGAGGCGCCGCCTTCGGCGGGGCCATGGACGTCGGCTACCTCCCGGACATGTTCGGGCACATCGCCCAGATGCCGCAGCTGCTGCAGTTGGCCGGCTTCGAGCACGCGGTCGTCTGGCGGGGTGTGCCCTCGGAGATCACCCGCACCGCCTTCTGGTGGGAGGCGCCCGATGGCTCGACCGTCCGGGCCGAGTACCTGCCGGTCGGCTACGGCAACGGTGCGTCGCTCCCCGACGACGCCAAGGCACTCGTCCGCCGGGTGGCGGATCACGAGCGCGAGATCGGTGAGTTCCTGATCGGCCCGATGCTGCTCATGAACGGGTCGGACCACCTCCGTCCCCAGCCCTGGCTCGGGCGGCTGCTGGCCGAGGCCAACTCGTTGCAGGACGACTACCGCTTCGAGATCACCTCCATCCCCGAGTACCTGGCCGGCGCCCCGACCGAGGGGCTGGCGCGCTGGCGGGGGGAGCTGCGCTCGGGCGCTCGGGCCAACATGCTCATGGGGGTCACCTCCAACCGGGTGGACGTGAAGCGTGCGGCGGCCGCGGCCGAGCGCGAGCTCGAACGCCGGGCCGAGCCCTACGCCGCCCTGTTCCTGGCACCCGAGGAGTGGCCGGCCCGGCTCCTCGAGCTGGCCTGGCTCGACGTGGTGCGGAACTCGGCGCACGACTCGATCTGCGCCTGTTCGGTGGACGACGTGGTGGACGCCGTCCTCCACCGCTTCGCCGAGTCACGGCAGATCGCCGAGGGGGTGGCCCGCCGGGCCCAGGGGGCGTTCGCCCGGTCCCTGTCGGCTCCCGGCTCGGTCGTCCTCAACCCGTCGGCCCGGCGCCGCAGCGGGGTGGTGGAGCTGGTCGTCCCGTCGGACGCGCCGCCCGGCCCCGAGGTGCAGGTGATCTCCGAGCGCTTCGGTCTCCCCGGTTCGATGACCCTCGACGCCGACACCGTCCGCACCGTGCTCGGCATGATGCAGGGCCCGAAGATCGACAACGACGCCTGGGTGCAGGACGTCCGCATCGAGGAGGACGAGACCGGGATCGACCTGACGGTCGAGATCGGGCCCGAGGAGCGCCCGAACGTCCCCATCGCCGAGGCCAAGCAGGACATCTACACCCGCCTGGGGGCCCGGCCCGACGTGCCGGTCCGGGTCCGGCTCGACCAGCCGCCCATCCGCCGGGTGGCAGCCCGGGTGGCCGAGGTGGAGGGCTTCGGGTGGCGGACGTTCGCCCCGGCTCCGCTCCAGCACCCGGCAACCGTCGCGCTGGCCGAAGCAGGTGATCCGGACGCTCCGGCGGGCGCCCTCGTCCTGCGCAACGGGCTGGTCACGGTCGTGGTCGACCCGGCCGACGGCACCTTCTCGGTGGACGGCCTGGCCGGCTTCGGCCGGCTGGCCGACGGGGGCGACCTCGGCGACTCGTACAACTACTCCCCGCCCCGCCAGGACGTCGTGGTGGACGTCCCCGAATCGGTGACCCTGGCCGCCGGAGAGCCCGGCCCGGTCAGGGCCAGCGCGTCGGTGACCGCCCGCTACCGGTGGCCGGACCACGTCGACGGGGGCTCCCAGGCGCGGGTCGGCGAGCAGACGGTCGAGGTCGTGACCACCGTCGAGGTGCGGGCCGACGAGCGACCGGTCCGGGTGACCACCCGCTTCGTGAACCCCTCCCGCGACCATCGGCTACGGGTCCACCTCCCGCTGCCCGAGCCGGCGGCCACCTCCGAGGCGGAGTGCGCCTTCGCGGTCGTCGGCCGCGGGCTGACCGCCGAGGGTCGTCCGGACGAGCGGGGGCTCCCCACGTTCCCGGCCCGCCGGTTCGTCCGCGCCGGCGGTCTCACGATGGTCCACGAGGGTGTCTCCGAGTACGAGCTGGTGGACATCGAGGAGCCCGACGGCGTCCCCCGAGCCCGCACCCTGGCGGTCACCCTCCTGCGGTCGACCGGGATGCTGTCGCGGCTCGGGATGGCCTACCGCCCGTTCCCCGCAGGGCCCCTGACCGCGGTGGAGGGCCTGCAGCTGGTCGGGAGGCGGATCGAGTCCCGCTACGCCGTGGCCGTCGGCGACGTCGACCCGTGGGCGATGGCCGACGAGGTGCTGCTGCCGCTCGAGGTGGTCACCGCGCCCGGCGGTGGGTGGCGGGGCGCCGAGGGCGCCGAGCTGTCGGTGGAGGGGGCCGAGGTCTCGGCGGTGCGCCGTGAGGCCGGCCTGCTCGAGGTCCGGGTGTTCAACCCCCGACCCGAGCCCACCACCGTGCGGCTGGGCGCGAGGACCGGCTGGCTGGTGGACCTGCGCGGGCGACCCACCGAGCCGTTCGACGGCGCCTTCGAGCTACGCCCGTTCGGCATCGCCACCGCCCGGCTCCCCGGCGGCTGACCCCCCACCGGCCTGGTGCCGGTGACCACGCCTGCCCCCCGAGAGCACCCGCTCCCCGACCTCCCGCAGCTCCTCGAGGTCGCGGAGCACCTCGGCCAGGCGCTCCCACCGCAGGTTGCGGCGCCGGTCGGCGGCCCTGCCCGCGCCGTCGAGCTCCTGACCGGCACGGCCCAGCCACCACAGCTGCACCCGGCCGAGGTCCTTCAGCTGCCGGGGCCGGAGGGGATGACCGGCGAAGGCGTCGCCCCCGCGGTCGGACTGCAGCCGCCGGTGCACCTCGTCGGAGACGAGGACCGTCCCGGGGTTGGCGATGTTCACGATCCGGTGGGCCAGGTTGACCGCCGACCCGTAGTAGTCGCCCTCCCGGGTGAGGACCGGCCCGACCGCCATCCCCACCCGCACGTCGGAGAGCAGGTCGTCGTCGGCGTAGGCCTCGGCCAGCGACAGGCCGATGCCGGCGGCGGCCGCCACCTCGTCGACCACGAACATCACCTCGTCGCCGATCATCTTCACGACCCGCCCGCCGAGACCGGTGACGATGTCGTGGGAGATGTCCTCGAAGCGCCGGACCACCGCCGCCAGCTCGGCCTCGGCCAGGTGCTGGCTGAGCAGGGTGAAGCCGACCATGTCGGCGAAGCCCACGACCAGGTCGGTGCTCCGGCCCGACCGGGCCCGGGCCCGGGCCAGCATGGTGCGCCGAGTGGCCGCCTGCATGTGGCGCCGCCAGACGAACTCGAGCAGCCAGGCCACCGCGGGAAGGGTGGTGTCGGCGACGTCGGCGAACGCCTCGGCGGACCGCACGCTGTCCTCCTCCTCCTCACCGATCATGCGGGCGTCCGGTGCGATCTCGGCATCGGCGATCCGGGCCATCGACGAGCCGATCACCCGTGCCAGCTGCAACGCCGTCTCCACCTCGGCCGCCCCCATCTCCACCAGTCGCAGCAGGAGGCGCACCGCCTCCACGTCGAGGTCGGTGAACACCCGCTCGGGGGGCGACACGTCGAGGAACCCGAGGGCCCGCCAGAAGCGCCGGATCAGCTCCACCGGGAGCCCGGTGGTGTCGGCGACCTCCTGCTGGTCGTAGCGCCGGGGGCCCGGCAGGACGAGTCGGTCGACCGTCAGCAGGTCCAGCACGTCGTCCTCGACCGCCTGGTCGATCTCCTCGGCGGTCGCCCCGGCGGCGAGCAGCAGACGGCGGACGTGGGCCAGCGCCTCGGACCGGTCGCGGCCGGGCGGCGCCGCGTCCGGTCGGGCGACGGACCCCGGACGGACCTCGTCGGCGCTGCCGGCGCCGGGGGCGCCGCTCACCTCGGGAGGCCCCGCAAGAGCGCCGGGTCCCATTCCGGCTTGGCCGGCCGGTTCATGAGCGCCGCCAGGGCGTCGCGGGGCGAGGTCGTGCCCTCGACGATGTCGGCGATCTGCTCGGCGATCGGCATCTCGACCTCGTGGGCGCGGGCCAGCTCCACCAGGGGCCGCGCCGTCTTCACCCCTTCGGCGACCATGTGCATCCCGCCGAGGATCCCGGCCAGGGGCCGCCCCCGTCCGAGGTCGTACCCGACGGTGCGGTTCCGGCTCTGCGGGCTCGTGCAGGTGGCCACCATGTCACCCACCCCCGCCAACCCGCCGAAGGTCAGGGTCTGCCCGCCGAGGGTCACACCAAGGCGCGCCAGTTCGGCCAGACCACGGGTGATGAGCACGGCCCGGGTGTTCTCGCCGAACCCCAGGCCGTCACCGATGCCGGCCGCGATCGCCATGACGTTCTTGGCGGCACCGGCGATCTCACAGCCGATCACGTCGGTGCCCCAGTAGACCCGGAAGGTCTCGCAGTGCAGCCGGTCCTGCACGGCCCGCGCCAGGTCCTTGTCCGGCAGGGCCACGACGGTCGCCGCCGGCTGGCCCTCCGCCACCTCTGCTGCCAGGTTGGGGCCGCTGAGCACGCCCGCCGGATGCCCGGGTACCACCTCGGCCACCACCTCGGACATGCGCTTGCTGGTGGCGTGCTCGATCCCCTTGGCCAGGCTGACCACCACCACGCCCGGGCGCAGGACCCCCGCCAGGTCGCCGAGCACCGCACGGAACCCGTGCGAGGGCACGGCCATCAGCACCAGATCGGCGTCGCCGACCGCCTCGGCCAGCGAGTGGGTGGCGGTGAGCGAGCCCGGCAGCCGGATGTGGGGCAGGTACCTGGGGTTCCGGTGCTCGAGGTTGATCGCCTCGGCCAGCGCAGGCGAGCGCGCCCACAGGACGGTCGGGCCCTTCGCCGCCAAGAGCGCCGCCACCGTGGTGCCCCACGATCCGGCGCCGATGACGGCGGTGTGCTCGGACATGGATCGAGCCTAGGACGAGGCGCCCGGTGCCGCCCGAGGACCCGCCGACGCGCCCCTTTACACTGGGCCGGTGATCGCCGGCACCTCCACCCTGGCCACGCCCACCGGAGCCCGGTCCGGGGGGCTGCTGGGCCCTCGCGCCGTGCTCGTGCCGGTCAAGTCGTTCGGCGACGCCAAGCAGCGCCTGGGCGGGGCCATGTCCGAGGAGGATCGCGCCGCCCTGGTGCGACGGATGGCGGCCCGCGTCCTCGAGGCGGCCGTCCCCCTGCCCTTCGCCGTGGTGTGCGACGACACCGAGGTCGCCGACTGGGCGCGCCACCAGGGGGCACTGGTGATCTGGGAGCCGGGCCGCGGGCTGAACGGCGCGGTGCAGGCCGGGGTCGAGCACCTGGCCGCGATGGGGGTCACCTACGTCACCGTGGCCCACGGCGACCTGCCGCATGCCCGCGAGCTCGGCACCTTGGCGCCCTTCGAGGGGGTGACCCTCCAGCCGGACCGCCACGGCAACGGGACCAACGTGATCCGGGTGCCCACCGGGCACGAGTTCCACTTCTCCTACGGTCCCGGCTCCTTCACCCGTCACCTCGCGGAGTGTCGACGGCTCGACCTCCCGACCCTCGTGCTCGACGTCCCGGACCTGGCGCTCGACATCGACTTGCCGGCCGACCTCGAGTGGGCGTGAGCCCGGCCGGGGCGGCCGGGGGCGCGGGGTCGGCCGGGGGCGCGGGGTCGGCCGGCGGGCTCACGATGGTCGATCCTGCGGGACGGGTGGTCCCGGTCAACGAGCTGCCGGCCCCGGGGGGGCCGCCCAGCGTCGACCTGCCCACGCCCCACCGTGCACTGGCCGTCGGTGCACACCCCGACGACATCGAGTTCGGCTGCGGTGGCACCCTGGCCAAGTGGGCCGCCCACGGCTGCGAGATCCACCTTCTCGTCCTGACCGATGGCGCCAAGGGGAGCTGGGACCCCGCACAGGACCCCGAGGCACTGGTGGCCGTGCGCCAAGAGGAGCAGCGCCGGGCGGCAGCCATCCTCGGGAGCGCCGCCGTCACCTTCCTGGGCCTCCCCGACGGGGAGCTGCGCAACGGCATCCGCGAGCAGTGGGAGGTGTGCCGGGTCATACGGTCGGTCCAACCGGATGTGGTCCTCGGTCACGACCCGTGGCGTCGCTACCGGCTGCACCCCGACCATCGCAATGCGGGCTTCGTGCTCACCGACGCCCTGGTGGCCGCGAGGGACCCGCACTTCTTTCCCGAGCAGGAGCTGGCACCGCACCGGCCGGATGCCCTGTTGCTCTGGGAGGCCGACGTGGTCAACCACGTGGAGACGGTGGAGGGCCACGAGGGCACCAAGGTGACGGCCCTGCTCGCCCACCGCAGCCAGCACCGGAGCACCATGGGCATCGGCGACAGGCCCGGAGGAGGGGACGACGGGGGGCACGACGGATTCCGGCGACGGGTGCTGGCGCAACTGGTCGGACACGGCGACCTGGCCGGCGTGTCGGCCGGCGAGAGCTTCCATCTGCTGACCGACCTGTGACCGTCCCGGCCCCAGGGCGGGCCCGGCTCCTCCGACCTCCTGAGCCCGGACGCGGGTTCGGGGGCCCCGGAGGGCCCCCGAACCATCCATCGACGCCTCCGGTCCGGTCGTACCGGACCGTTCGGTCAGCTCGAGGCCTTCCTCGCCGGCGCCCGCTTGGTCGCCTTCTTGGCGGTGGTCCGCTTGACGGCCCTCTTCGCCGGCGCCCGCTTGGCCGCCTTCTTGGCGGTGGTCCGCTTCACGGCCTTCTTCGCCGGCGCCCGCTTGGCCGCCTTCTTGGCGGTGGTCCGCTTCACGGCCTTCTTCACCGCGCCGGTGGTTGACTTCCTGGCGGCAGTGCGCTTCGCCGGGGCACGTCTCGCGGCCTTCTTGGCCGGGGCTCGCTTCCTTGCGGCGGTCGCCACAGGTGCACCTCCCTTTCGTCGTTAATTGATCGAGGTGGAGACGGCATTGCGCCGGATACCCGACGGCACCGACACCGGCCGTGCTCCACCAACCGCATGCTTTCCTGTCGTGGACACTTCGAGTACGTGCTGCGACGCCGTTGCATCGCCAGCAGTGCTCGAGGCGCCCCTTGCTCCCCGCTGCAAGAAGACGGAACGCTGCACGAGCGCGACGGACGACAGTTCATTGCGATGCCCCCTCTGCATCACGTTCGCTGTTCCCATCACCGCGCTCATGCCCGTCGCTCCTTCGAACTGCACCGGGTTGTACACAATCAGAGTGCGTTTCAACGCTCAGGTCAAGGATTAGTTCGCGCGACGCCCTCGCGCGCTCCCGCGCGCCGTGCGCGGCGACGCGTTCCTCGCGGGCACACGACCGGTGCGCGCGTCGTCTTCGCGGGCGCGCCGACCACGAGAGATCGACCGCGCCGAGCTCGTCACCGCGCCGGGACCATCGGTGTGGCAGCGCGCGTCCCTCTGCGCGCGTGGCACCGTTTGCGGGTGTCGACGCCGCCGCGTCGACGCCCGCCTCCCCTGCCGACGGCACCGTGAGAGAGCGCCCCGAGACGTCGTCACCCCCCATGGCTGATGTGCGCCACGCCCGGCTGGCCGGGGCGGTGCAGGCGGCCTCACAGGCGGCGGGCGGCGGGATCTACCTCGGCCTCGGGTCGGGCGGGTGGGCCTGGGCCGGGGCCGAGCGCTGTGTGCTGGTCCTCGGGCCGTCCCGTTCCGGCAAGACGTCTTCCCTGGTCATCCCCAATGTTCTGGCCGCGCCGGGTGCGGTCGTGTCCACCTCGACCAAGCCGGAGGTGCTCGAGCGCACCGCCGCCGCCCGGGGGTTGCGGGGACGCACGCTGCTCTTCGACCCCACCGCCAGCACCGATCCGCCGCCCGGGGTGGAGCGGATCGGTTGGTCGCCACTGAGCTCGAGCCTCCAGTGGGACGGCGCGTTGCAGATGGCCCGGAGCATGGTGCATGCCGCCGGAGCCTCCACGGGTGCGCACCAGGTGGTGGCGTCCGGACACTGGGAGGAGCGTGCGAGGTCGTTGCTGGCCCCGCTGCTGCACGCCGCAGCCTTGGAGGGCGCCGGCATGCGCGACGTGCTCCACTGGGTCGACCGGCACGACGGTTCGGGGGCCCTGGCCGTCCTGTCGCGTCGCATCGGCGAGGTCGCACCGGCGACCGACGTCCTGTCGGGCATCTTGACCACCGATCCGCGCGAGCAGTCGGGCATCTGGTCGACCGCTTCGGGTGTCCTCGCCGCCTACCGTTCGAGCGGGGCCCTCGCCTCGACGGAGGGGAGGATGTTCGATGCCGATCTCTTCTGCGACGGCCCGCACAGCTTGTTCGTCTGCGCCGCCGGTCGCGACCAGCAACTGGTGGCCCCGCTGGTGGTCGGCGTGCTGTCGGACATCCGGGACGCCGCCTACCGACGCGCCCGGAACGGCGCGGCGACGGCCCCGGTCCTGCTGGCGCTCGACGAGCTGGCCAACATCGCGCCCATCCCCGACCTTCCGGGCCTCGTGAGCGAGGGGGCCGGCCAGGGGCTGCTCACCCTCGCCTGCCTGCAGGACCTCTCCCAGGCCAGGGCCCGATGGGGCCCGCAGGCCGACGCCCTGTTGTCGCTCTTCGGCACCACCCTGGTCCTCGGCGGCATCGCCGACGTGCCGACCCTCGACGCCATCTCGAGGTTGGCGGGCCAGCACGAAGTGGCCACCCGCACCGTCGGCATGGCACAGGGGCCCGACGGGAGGCTGCGACCCTCGGTCAGCGTGGCCGGGGTGCAGCGACCCCGGCTCCCGGTCGACGTGGTGGCCCGGGGGTCCCCGGGCACGGCGCTCGCCATCGACGCCCGCAACCGCATGGGGTGGGTGACCCTCACCCCCGCCTTCGCCTGGTCCCCCTGGCGCGAGCTCTCCGTCGACCTGCGCCAGAGGGCGCCCGCCCGGTCGCTCGACCGCTGACCGGTACGCACCAGGGGCTCATCCGAGGCCCATCCCCAGTCCCCGCTCGGGCGCCGGCCACTCCCTGCCGACCGGGCGTCCGAGCAACCGGCGGACCTCCTCGATGCGCCGGGTCGCCTCGAGGTGGCTCGCCAGGCGGGCGGCCGGCAACGCGGGCAGCTGGCGGTCGTCGGCCAGTCCGAGCGGCTCGGCGACGGTGACACCCCAACGCGCCCGGTACCGGTCGATCGCCGCGGCGCCCCGGTGCCAGACGTCGAGGCAGCCGGGGTCGGCCGGGCGAGGCCCCAGTGCCCGCAGAAGGTAGGGCGCCGGCGCCACCCTCCCCTCCAGCACCGGCTCGGCGACTCCGAGCCCGGGCCGGGCGTCGAGGCGGTCGACGCAGTCGAGCACCGCCGCCACCGTGGCACCCGGCAGCACGGCGTCGGCCCATCCGGCCACCAGGTGGCGCCGTCGGGGTCCATCCCCCACCCGATGCAGTGCGGCCGCGAACCGGTGCTCGTCGACCACAGGGGGCGCGTCAGCCGGTGAGGGGCCGTCGAACGCCATGCGCGTCGGCACGCCGAGCCGGTCGGCCCTCCGCCGCCAACGATCGCACCGGTCTTCGGGCGTCACGGGTCCGG
Source organism: Acidimicrobiaceae bacterium (assembly GCA_027315445.1). GTDB lineage: Bacteria > Actinomycetota > Acidimicrobiia > Acidimicrobiales > RAAP-2 > DAHUYA01. Next base: position 17,344 of record DAHUYA010000153.1, read on the forward strand.
GCGAGGCGACGTCCCTGGTGACCGCCCAGGCAACCCGCCGCGCCATGTTCGAATGCGAGCCCCGGGCGGCGAGCTCGGCCCGGATCTCGGCCGACCGGGAGGAGAAGCCGCCGATGGCCACGGGATCGACGCCCGAGATCTCCGGCCGGCCGGCGCGGGTGCGGGCCCATTCGACGCCCAGTCGGTCGGTCAGGGCGCGACGGAGCTGCGAGCCGTAGAGGGCGCCGGCCGCCCGGGCGTGGGCATAGAGGCCACGCCCGTCGATGGCGCTCCAACGCCCGTCGACGCCGTGGGCCATGTTGGCCACCACCAGGTGGGTATGGAGGTGGGGGTCCCCCGCCCGGCTCTCCCGATGGGTGAAGGCAGCCGCCACGATCCCCTCCACCGCCACGAGGCGCCGGTCGGGCGCCGACCCCCGACGGACCGCCACCGCCCTCTCGGCGAGGTAACCCGCCGCAGACGCCCATGCCTCGGCGTGGGAGGTCCGTACGGCCTCCTCGGCGACGACCCCTCCGAACGCCCATACCAGGCTGGCCGACTTGGGTGCGGTGAAGACCAGGTCGTAGGCATGGACGGGGTGCGGAGCCTGCAGCCCGCCCCCGCCGGGTCGCTCGCCACGAAGGGTCGCGGCGAGGTCGGCCGGCGAGACGGCCCCGACCAGGCCGAGTCCCGACGCGCCGCGCCCGAACCATCGTGCAGCCTCGACCGCGTCGCGCTCCTGGCC
>DAHUYA010000165.1 GCA_027315445.1 Acidimicrobiaceae bacterium
GACGGCGTCGAACGGGCGGTGGCGGGCGACCACGGCGGCCACCCGGTCGTCGTCGACGCCGTCGGCCGGCGCCGGGAGGGTCTCGGCGGCGACCAGCTCGTCGCCGTCGAGCACCGAGAGCTTGAGGCTCGACGACCCGACGTTGACCGCCAGCACCCGCACGGCGGTCAGTGCGGCCAGGTCCAGTCGCGGACCTCGGCCGGGTCGTCGCCGTGCTGCCGGGTGTACGCCCGCGCCTCGACCCGGCGGTCGAACATCTCCTGGCGGAGGTCGGCGGCGTGCGAGCCGAGCCCCGGCACCCGGTCGACGACGTCCATCACAAGGTGGTAGCGGTCGAGGTCGTTGAGCATCACCATGTCGAACGGGGTCGTCGTCGTGCCCTCCTCCTGGTAGCCTCGCACGTGGAGGTTGGCGTGGTTGGTCCGGCGGTAGGTGAGGCGGTGGATCAGCCACGGGTAGCCGTGGTAGGCGAACAGCACCGGCGCCGAGGTGGTGAACAGGGTGTCGAACTCGCGGTCGGGCAGGCCGTGGGGGTGCTCGGTGTCGGGCTGGAGCCGCATCAGGTCGACGACGTTGACGAAGCGGACCTTGAGCGCCGGGAGGTGCCGGCGGAGCAGGTCGACGGCGGCCAGCGCCTCGAGCGTCGGGACGTCGCCGCAGCAGGCGACGACCACGTCGGGGTCGCCGGCGTCGTTCGACGCCCACTCCCAGATGCCCAGGCCGCGGGTGCAGTGGAGGACGGCGTCGTCCATGTCGAGGTAGTCGAGCGACGGCTGCTTCCCGGCGACGATCACGTTGACGTAGTCGCGGCTGCGCAGGCAGTGGTCCATCACCGACAGGAGGCAGTTGGTGTCCGGCGGCAGGTAGACGCGGATGATCTCGGCCTTCTTGTTGACGACGTGGTCGATGAAGCCGGGGTCCTGGTGCGAGAAGCCGTTGTGGTCCTGGCGCCACACGTGCGACGAGAGCAGGTAGTTGAGCGAGGCCAGCGGCCGGCGCCACGGGATCAGCCGCGTGGTCTTGAGCCACTTGGCGTGCTGGTTGAACATCGAGTCGACGATGTGGATGAACGCCTCGTAGCAGTTGAACAGCCCGTGGCGCCCGGTGAGCAGGTAGCCCTCGAGCCAGCCCTGGCACTGGTGCTCGGAGAGCATCTCCATCACCTGCCCGTGCGGGGCGAGGTGCTCGTCGGTGTCGAGGCGCGCCGCGTCCCACTGCCGTTCGGTCGCCTCGAAGACCGCTTGCAGACGGTTGGAGGCGGTCTCGTCCGGGCCGAAGAGCCGGAAGTTGCCCGGATTGGCCCGGATCACGTCGCGCAGCAGCAGCCCGGCCACCCGGGTGGCCTCCGAGAAGGTGGTGCCCGGTCGGTGGACCGTCGCCGCGTAGCGGCGGAAGTCGCCCAGGTCGAGATCGGTCAGGAGCAGGCCGCCGTTGGCGTGCGGGTTGGCGCTCATCCGGCGGTCGGCCCCGGGCGACAGCTGGGCCAGCGGCGCCACCAGGGCGCCGGCCGGGTCGAACAGCTCCTCGGGCCGGTAACTGCGCATCCAGGCCTCGAGCTGGGCCAGGTGGGCCGGGTTGGTCCGCACCTCGGACAGCGGCACCTGGTGCGAGCGCCATGTGCCTTCGGTGGGCAGGCCGTCGACGGTGTGTGGGCCCGTCCAGCCCTTGGGGGTGCGCAGCACGATCATCGGCCAGTGGGGACGCCCCGCCCGCCCGCCCTCCCTCGCCTGTTGCTGGATGTCGGCGATCTCCTCCACCACGGCGTCGAGGGTGGCCGCCATCTGCCGGTGCATGGTCGCCGGGTCGTCCCCGCTGACCCAGTGCACCCGGTGGCCGTAGCCCTCGAGCAGCTTGGTCAGCTCGTCGTCCCCGATGCGGGCCAGCACGGCCGGGTTGGCGATCTTGTAGCCGTTGAGGTGGAGGATCGGGAGGACCGCCCCGTCGGTGACCGGGTCGAGGAACTTGTTGGAGTGCCACCCGGTGGCGAGCGGACCGGTCTCGGCTTCGCCGTCGCCCACCACGCAGCACACCAGCAGGTCGGGGTTGTCGAAGGCCGCGCCGTAGGCGTGCGCCAGGGCGTAGCCGAGCTCGCCCCCCTCGTGGATGGAGCCCGGGGTCTCCGGGGCCACGTGCGAGGGAATTCCGCCGGGGAAGGAGAACTGGCGGAAGAGTGCCCGCAGGCCGCTCTCGTCCCGGGTGATGCGGGGGTAGATCTCCGTGTAGGTGCCCTCGAGGTAGGCGTTGGCGACCGCCGCCGGCCCGCCGTGGCCCGGGCCGAAGACGTAGATGGCGTTCAGGCCCCAGTTCCGGATCACCCTGTTCATGTGGGCGTAGACGAAGTTGAGGCCCGGGGTGGTGCCCCAGTGGCCGAGCAGCCGCGGCTTGGTGTGCTCGGGGCGCAGCGGCTCGCGCAGCAGGGGGTTGTCGAGGAGGTAGATCTGGCCGACCGCCAGGTAGTTGGCGGCGCGCCAGTACGCGTCGACCAGCGCCGCCTCCTCGTCGGAGAGCACCGAGGGAGCCGGCCCCCCGGCGGCCGGTGCGGTGGCCATGCCCGAAGTCTTGCGCGGCCGGCGGTCCGGTGGCGACCGGCCGGTGAGGTCGAGGGACGGCCGGCGGCGCCCGGGACGGGTCAGTGTGGGCGCCCGGCCCGGGTCGGGGACCTGCCCTTGGGCTGCGAGGGCGGGGTGCGGCGGGGCCGGGGGGGGACGGGCCGGCACTCCTCGTGGTCGGGGGTGAGGGCCAGCTCCTCGCCGTAGTGCCAGACCGACAGTTGCTCGCCGGTCACCAACAGGTAGTTGGCCTGGTCGTGGGTGAGGGTGACCTGCAACCGCCGTCCCCGGTAGACGAGATGAAACCGCAGGCGGTCCACGGCGTCGGGCAGGTAGGGCCGCAACGACAGGCGCCACTGCTCGATCCGCACGCCCCCCAGGCCCTCCACGAGGGCGATCCAGGCGCCGGCCAGCGAGGCCATGTGCAGCCCGTCGCCGGTGTTGTGCTCGAGGTCGGCCAGGTCGAGCAGGGCCGCCTCGCCCACGTACTGGTAGGCCAGGCCCGCGTGGCCGGTCTCGAGGGCCAGCACCGCCTGGCTGCAGGAGGAGAGCGAGGAGTCGCGCACGGTGATCTCCTCGTAGTAGTCGAAGTTGCGGGCCTTCACCTCGTCGCCGAATGCCTCGCCCCGGAGGTGCATGGCCAGCACCAGGTCGGCCTGCTTCACCACCTGTTTGCGGTAGAGGTCGAAGTAGGGGAAGTGCAGCAGCAGCGGGTACTGGTCGGGATCGGTGGCTTCGAAGTCCCACCGTTGGTGGTCGGTGAACCCGGCCGACTGGGGATGCACCCCGAGCCGTTCGTCGTAGGGGACGTACATGTCGCGGGCGGCGTCCCGCCACGCGCCGGCCTCCTCGTCCGACACCCCGAGGCGGGCGGCTTGGTGGGGATGGCGGCTGCACACCTCGGCCGCGGCCTGCAGGTTGAGCTGGGCCATCAAGTTGGTGTACAGGTTGTTGTCGGCGACCGCGCTGTACTCGTCGGGCCCGGTGACACCGTCGATCCGGAAGCTTCCGTCGACGTGGTGGTGGCCGAGCGACCGCCAGAGCCGGGCCGACTCCACGAGCAGTTCGAGCCCGACGTCGGCCTCGAACTGCTCGTCGCCGGTCGCCCGGAGGTACCGGATGACGGCGTAGGCCACGTCGGCGGTGATGTGGAAGGCGGCGGTGCCGGCCGGCCAATAGGCAGAGCACTCGGCTCCGTTGATGGTCCGCCACGGAAAGGCGGCGCCCGACAGGCCGAGCTGTCGCGCCCTGGCCCGGGCGGCCGGCAGGGTGGTGTGGCGCCACCGCAGGACGTCGGCCACCGCCTCGGGTCGGGTGAGCGACAGGAGGCCGAGCACGTAGATCTCGCTGTCCCAGAAGGCGTGGCCGTCGTAGCCGGGGCCGGTGAGCCCCTTGGCCGGGATCGGACGCCCCTCGGCCCGGGCACCGGACTGCAGCACGTGGAAGATGGAGAACCGCACGGCCTGCTGGACCTCGGGATCCCCGTCGAGCACCACGTCGGCTCCGGCCCAGAACTCGTCGAGGAACTGCCGCTGCTCGTCCACCAGTCCGTCCCAGCCGGTGTGCCGGGCCGCCTGCAGGGCGCCGTCCACCTGGTCGTGCAGGGCGGAGCGCGAGCGCTCGGCCGACCAGCCGTAGGCCAGGTACTTCACCAGGGTCAGCCGGCCCCCTCGCTCGAGTCGGCTGACCGCGCTCACCCTCGCCACGTCGGGCGACGCCTCGGCGCCGACATCCATGTCGCCCGGGGCTTCGAAGGCGTTCTCCATGGCGGCGGCCACCCGGAAGCCGCTCCGCTTCAGCCGGTGCAGCAGGAGGCCCTCGGTCCCCTGGGCCAGGCACTCCTCGCCGACCAGCGGCGCCTCGAGGGTGGCCGCCACCCGCGGGTCGTCGGCTTGGGGCACGGGCATGGCTTCGTTGGCCACGAGCTCGGATTGGACCACCACCTGCACCGGGCGGTCGAGGGCCACCACCTCGTAGCGGATGGCCGCCACCGCCCGCTGCACCAGGGAGACGAGACGGGTGGAGGCGACCCGCACCCGCACGCCGGCCGGGCTCTGCCACTCGACCTCGCGCCGCAGGACCCCGCCGCGCAGGTCGAGCACGCGGCGGTGCGAGAGGAGCTCGCCGTAGCGGACGTCGAACGGCTCGTCGTCGACCAACAGCCGGATCAGCTTGCCGTTGGTCACGTTGACGATGGCCTGCCCGGACTCGGGGTAGCCGAAGCCGGCCTCGGCGTAGGGGAGGGCCCGCAGCTCGTAGAAGGAATTGAGGTAGGTGCCCGGGATGCCGTGCGGCTCCCCCTCGTCGAGGTTGCCACGCATCCTGATGTGCCCGTTGGAGAGGGCGAACACCGACTCGGTCTGGGGCAGGAGCTCGAGGTCGAGGCCCGTCTCGACGATCGACCAGGGCTCGACCGAGAAGGTGGGGTGGACGAACACCGCTAGCCCAGCAGCTCGCTCAGGTCGGTGACCACCAGGTCCGCCCCGTGGGCAGCCAGCGCCGCCGCCTGGCCCACCCGGTCCACCCCCACCACCAGACCGAAACGCCCGGCCCGCCCGGCCTCCACCCCGGCCAGCGCGTCCTCGAAGACCGCCGCCTGTCCCGCCGCCACCCCGAGTCGACGGGCCGCCGCCAGGTAGGTGTCGGGCGCCGGCTTGCCGGCCAGGTGCTCCTGGGCCGCCGTCCGCCCGTCCACCCGCTCGTCGAACAACTCCTCGAGCCCGGCCGCCCGCAGGACCTCGACGGTGTTGGCGCTGGAGGAGACGACGGCGGTGGCCCGCCCCTCGTCCCGCACCGCCTTCAGGAACCGGACCGAGCCCGGGTACACCGCCACCCCCTGGTCGTGGAACCGGGCCTGCACCAGGTCGTTCTTCTGGTTGGACAGCCCGTGGACGGTGTCGGCGCCCGGCGGGTCGGAGGGAGAGCCCTCGGGCAGCTCGACCCCCCGTGAGGCCAGGAAGGTCCGGGTCCCGTCGAGGCGCGGCCTGCCGTCCACGTAGTCGTCGTAGTCGGCCACCTGGTCGAAGGGCACGAACGGCCCCCCGGTGTCCGCCGCCCGGCGGCGGAGGAACTCGTCGAAGGTCTCCTTCCAGGCCGCCGCATGGACCTCGGCCGTGCGGGTGAGCACTCCGTCGAGGTCGAAGAGGCAGGCGGAGATGCCCTCGGGCAGGCGCACGGCCATCCGCCGAGACTACGCGTCGATCCTCGTTCGGGCCTCGGCCGGGGTTCCGGCCGCCGCTCGGGCCGCCCTGACGCCGGGCGTGGTGCCGGTGCCGGGGACTCGGGCGTGGTGCCGGTGCCGGGTCGGCGGGCCATAATGCCCGGGTGGCCGACGCTCTGCCCTCCTCCGACGTCGGGCGGCGGCTCCGTCACCGGCGCGAGGAGCTCGGCCGCTCGCTCGAGCAGGTGGCCAGGGCGGCGGCCCTCGACCCCGGGTACCTGGCCTATCTCGAGTCGACCCCTGAACCGGAGCCTTCGCGGGCGACCATGATCCGCTTGTCGGTGGCCCTCGGCACCTCGCTCTCGGCGCTGCTGGGCGGCGAGGTGCTCCTGCCCCCGGGCCAGCACGCCGAGGCGGTGCCGGCCGTCCTGGTCGAGCTCGACCGCCACACCTGCCTCGAACTGTTGGCGCCCGGTGGCGTCGGCCGGTGCGTGGTGTCCGACGACCGGGGTCCCGTGGCCCTGCCGGTGAACTTCGGCCTGTTCGACGGGGACGTGGTGTTCCGCACCGCCGGTGGCACCAGCATCGACCGGGGCGCCCTGGGGGGACCGATCTCCTTCGAGGTCGACCACGTCGACGAGGCGCTGACGGAAGGATGGAGCGTGCTGGTGACCGGCACCGCCCGTACGGTGGAGGACGAGGCCGAGCTGGCCGCCGTCCGGGCGCTCGACATCCGGCCCTGGGCCCCCGGCGACCGCGAGCGGTACTTCCGATTGGCGGCCGAGCAGGTGACCGGCCGCCAGATCCGCCAGCCCTGACCACCGTCACCACCGTCACCGCCGGCGGCCGCCAGATCCCACCGGCTTTCCCGCCGGTGCGGGCGGTCGGCCCATGACATACTGATCACTATGTGCCCGGGACCTCCGCAGCCCACCCGGCCCCCGCCGGTGGTCACCGGGGACAACGAGGGTTTCTGGTCGGCCGCGGAGGAAGGACGCCTGGTGGTGCAGCGCTGCGCCGGCTGCCGCGCCTTGCACCACCCGCCGCGCCCGATGTGCCCGGACTGTCGCTCGGTCGACCTCGGCTGGGAGCAGGCGGTCGGCACCGGCGTGGTCTACAGCTACGCCCTGCTGCACCACCCCCAGCACCCGGCCTTCGAGTACCCGGTGGTGGCCGCCCTGGTCGACCTCGACGAGGGAGTCCGGCTGGTCACCAACCTGGTCGATGTGGAGCCTCACCAGGTCCGCATCGGCATGCCGGTCGAAGTCGCCTTCGAGCCGACGGCCGACGGCTTCGCCGTGCCGGTGTTCCGGCCCCGGGGCGCGCCGTGAAGCCGACTGCGGGGCGCGGCGCGAGCGGCCGGCTCGTGGGCGCGCCGTGAGCGGACGGCTCCGAGGGTCCGCGTCGATCGTCGGCCTCGGTCAGACCGAATTCTCGAAGTCGGCCGGCCGGAGCGAGACCCGGCTGGCGGCCGAAGCGATCGTGTCGGCCCTGGCGGACGCCGGGCTGCCCGTGGAGTCGGTGGACGGGCTGGTCAGCTACACGATCGACCCGGTGGAGGAGACGGAGCTGGTCCGGTCGGTCGGCATCCCCGAGGTCCGCTGGTCGAGCAGGGTCCCCTACGGGGGCGGGGGGTCCCAGGGGGTGCTGCTGCACGCGGCGGCGGCGGTGGCCGCCGGGGTGGCCGAGGTGGTGGTGGCCTACCGGGCCGTGAAGGCCCGCTCGGGGGCCCGCGTCGGCCGGGCGGAGGTGTCGGGTCGGGCGAGCTCCTCCCATGCAGGGACCACCGCCGGGCAGTGGTGCACCCCCTACGGGGTGCTCACCCCGGCGTCGTGGATGGCGCTCAACGCCACCCGCTACATGCACGCCTCGGGAGCGACCAGCGAGGACTTCGGCCGTGCGGTCGTCCAGATGCGGGCCTACGCGGCGGCCAACCCCAACGCCCACTTCGCCGGCCGGCCGATCACCCTGGCCGACCACCAGGCGTCGCGCTGGATCGCCGAGCCGTGCATCCGCCTGTTCGACTGCTGCCAGGAGACCGACGGCGCGGTGGCCCTGGTGGTCACCGGCGCCGACCGGGCCGCCGACAGCCGCGCCCCGGTGGCGGTCGCCGCGGCGGCCGGCGCCGGCGTCTTCGAGGAGGAGGTCGCCTCCAACCACTACCGCCCCGACCTGTCGGTCATGGACAGCTCGGTGGCCCTTGCCGCCCAGCTCTTCGACGAGGGTGGCGTCGGGCGCGACGAGATCGACGTGGCGATGATCTACGACGCTTTCTCGCCGATCCTCCTCATGCAGCTCGAGAGCCTCGGGTTCTGTGGGCGGGGCGAGGCCAAGGACTTCGTGGCCGACGGCCACCTGGGCCCGGGCGGCCGGCTGCCGTGCAACACCAACGGAGGATTGATCGGTGGGGGGTACATCCACGGCCTGAACCTCACCGGCGAGGCGGTGCGCCAGCTGCGCGGCGAGTCCTGCAACCAGGTGGGCGGGGCGACGACCGTGCTGGTGACGTCGAGCCGGACCGGGGTGGTCCTCCGCCGGGGGTGAGCGGCCGACCGGCCGCACGCGCCGGTGTCGCGGGCCGCCCCGCCGGTCGCGGCCCGACGCCGCCCGAGCCTTCGGGGTCTACAGGCCGTAGATCCGCTCGGCGTTGCCGGCGCAGATGAGGTCCCGCTCCTGCGCGGCGATGTCGGCGAACTGCCGGGCCACCACGGCCTGCGAGTTGGGCCAGGTGGTGGCCGGGTGGGGGAAGTCGGTGGACCAGAGGATGTTCTCGATGCCCACCAGGTGGCGCAGCCCGAGGCCCACCTCGTCGTCCATGAACGTGCAGGCCATGTTCCGGTGGAAGTACTCGCTCGGCTTCATGGTGAGCCCCGGCAGGTCGTAGGGGCCGGCCGCCTTGCGGTCGAGCTGGGCCAGGAAGCCGGGGATCCAGTACAGGCTCGGTTCCACGAACACGATCTCGAGGTCCGGGAAGCGCTCGAGGGTCCCGGTCAGGATCCACCAGGCGATGACCTCTGACAGGGCGAGGGACGGCAGCGAGGTGAAGATCGCCATCTGCGGGGTGGGGTCGCGGCGGAAGACGTCGTAGAGCCAGAGCCGGTTGCCGAGGTGATGGCTGATCGAGATGCCGGTCTCCTGCAGCGATCCCCACAGCCGGTCGTAGCGCTCGTCGTGGTAGTCGGGCAGACCGATCTCGCTCGGGAAGTTGGGCAGGTGCACCGACCGGGCGCCGAGGCCGGCCAGCCGCTCGACCTCGGTCACCGCGTAGTCGATGTCGATGATCGGCACCTGGTAGGAGACGACGAGGCGGTGGGGGTCCCGGGAGGCGAACTCGGTGAGGTGGTCGGTGAAGGCCCTGCTGATCGGCCGCCAGTCGCCCTTCACCAGCCCGTAGGCCCGGAAGGCGCTGACCTCCGAGTAGAGGACCTCGGCCTCCACCCCGTCACGGTCCATGGCGGCCAGGCGGGCCACCGGGTCGTGGTAGCCGGGGTCGCGGAAAGCCTCCATGTCCCAGTCGGCCAGCGAGAGCTTCTTGCCGCCCCGGCGCTCCTCCTCGTCGCGGGCCTGGTGGGCCACGGCGTCGTCGAAGGCCTGCCGCAGGCCCCGGGGGACCCGCTCCCTGACGGCGCCGAGGTCGACGGCGACGTGGGAGTCGGCGGAGATCAGTCTGGTCGGTGGCATCGGTCCCCCGGTGGTCGAGGCCCGGAAGACCGGCGGCCCGGGCTTTGCCGCCAACATACCAAACACTATGCTCGAACACTCCCGAGGTGTCCACGGAGAGTCAGGGGGTCGTGATGGCAGGCGTGCTCGAGGGTGTCTCGGTGCTCGACCTCTCGTGGGGGGTCGCCGGACCGGTCACGGGCATGCTGCTCGGCGACCACGGGGCGGACGTGATCAAAGTGGAGCCACCGGGGGGCGACCCGTTCCGGGGCAGCCCGGGCTACGCCGCCTGGCTCCGGGGCCGGCGCAGCCTCGAGCTCGACCTCACGACCGGGGCCGACCGCCAGGTGCTGCACCGGCTGGCCGCCACGGCCGACGTCGTGGTGGAGAGCTACTCCCCGGGCACCGCCGCCAAGCTCGGGGTGGACGCCGGCGCCCTCCTCGCGCGCAATCCCCGGCTGGTCGTGTGCTCGCTTTCTGCCTACGGTCGCCATCCGGACCACCGGCATCGTCCCGGGTACGACGCCCTGGTGGCGGCACGCCTGGGCATCCTCGACGAGCAGCGCGGTCATCTGGCCGGGGCGATCGGCCACATGCACGGTGAGGGTCCGTACCTGCCCGACCTCGAAGTGCCCGAGGACATGCCCCCGGGGGCCAAGCGCCCGGGGCCGGTCTTCACCTACACGCCGTGGCTCAGCATGGGCCAGGCGTTCCTGGCCACCACGGCGATCAGCGCCGCCCTCTACGCACGGGAGCGCACCGGCCGGGGCCAGCACGTCGAGACCTCCCTCCTGCAGGCGGCGCTGGCGATGACCACCTCCAAGTGGATGCGCGTCGGGAACCCCGACGCCCCCGGCTTCCGGTCGTGGATCTACGACCGGCGGGCCAGCAAGGGCTTCTTCAAGTGCGCCGACGGGCGGTGGATCGAGCAGTGGGTCCAGAACCCCCGCTTCGTCCTCTCGAGCAGCCAGGGCGACCGGCTGGCGGTCGACACGTCGGTCGACCGGGTGCGGGACGACCCCGAGCGGATCACCCCCGAGCCCGAGAACATCGTGGTCCTGGCCCACTACTTCCCGGCCATGGCCGAGGCCTTCGCCAGGTTCCCGAGCGACGACTGGGTGGAGGCCGCCCGACAGGTCGGGGTGCCGCTGCAGCCGGTGCGCACCCCCGAGGAGGCGCTCTGCGACCCGGCCCTCCTCGCCGAGCGGGCGGTCGTGGAGGTGGCCCACCCCGAGCACGGGCCGCTCCGGCAGGTCGGCCTCGTGTACCACCTGAGCCGCACCCCCGGTGAGGTCCGCCGCGGGGTGCCGCGGGTGGGGGAGCACGACGCCGAGCTGCGGGCCGAGGCGGCGGCGGTGCCCGACTCGGCGATCGCGGCGCCACGAGCATCGTCGGATTCGGATTCGGATTCGGATTCGGATAATGCGAGATTTGTTTATTATGATTTCAAAACTCATAAAATTAGTTATTCCGACAAAGAGCTGAACCAATCCGAAGATTTCCCCAGAATAGACAGCATTCTTCTTAGCACCTGGGAAAAAGTTATTGTAGATTACTTTAAATTTGAATTTGAGAAAGTCGCCGAGTTTTTCGATGAAAATGATCGACCAAATGTTA
>DAHUYA010000175.1 GCA_027315445.1 Acidimicrobiaceae bacterium
CGCCACCAGAGGGTCCATGAGGCCGACCTGGCTGCCGGCCAGTGCCTCGGCCCGCTGGCAGCGCCGCGCCACCGCCAGCGGGTCGCCGCGGACGCCGACGGCCAGCGACAGGGCGACGGCGAAGGCGGCGCTCGAGGAGAGCCCGGCGCCCACCGGGAGGGTGGTGTGGACGTCGGCCGTGCCGCCACCCTCCCATCCCGACTCGGCGAGCACCCCGGCGGCCAGCCGGGCCCAGGCCGGGGACACGCCGCCTGCCGGGGGGGCGGCCGGCCCGGTGGGAAGGGTCACCGGTGGGCCGAGCGCCGAGCGGAGCAGGAGCCGGCCGGGGGCCCCGGGGCGCAGCCGGACCGTCGTGTGCAGCTGGACGGCCATCGGCAGGGCGAGGCCGCCGTTGTAGTCGGTGTGGTCGCCGATCAGGTTGACCCGACCCGGCGCAACGGCCCGGGTGACCGTTCCACCCCGCCCCAGCGGGCCGTCGTCGGGGACGCCGCCGTGCACCGGGGAGAGCTTGGCACGTCGGCACCGGGACCCCGGCAGCTTGACCGGTGCGAGGGCACCGGCCAGCATCCTCCTGGCGACGCCGGCCGGCGCCGTGACACGTGGCAGACGAGAAGCCGAGGATGGAGCGCCGGGATGAGCGGACCGCTGGAGGGGATCCGGGTGATCGAGCTGGCGGGCATCGGCCCGTCGCCGTACACCTGCATGTTGCTGGCCGACGCCGGTGCCGACGTGCTGCGCCTCGAGCGGGCGACGGGCACTGAGCCCCCGCCCGGACCCCACTGGGACCTCCTCAACCGCTCGCGCCGGTCGGTGGCCGTCGACCTCAAGCACCCCGAGGCGACTGCGTTGGTGCTCGACCTGGTCGCGCAGGCCGATGCGCTGGTGGAGGGCTTCCGGCCCGGCGTGGCCGAGCGCCTGGGGCTCGGTCCCGACCAGTGCATGGCCCGCAACCCGCGTCTGGTCTACGGCCGCATGACCGGCTGGGGCCAGGAGGGCCCGCTGGCCGACACCGCAGGCCACGACATCGACTACATCGCCCTGGCGGGCGCCCTGGGGCCGATCGGCCGGGCCGGGGAGCGGCCCGTCCCGCCGCTCAACCTGGTGGGGGACTTCGGCGGCGGCGGCATGCTCCTGGCCTTCGGCCTGGTGTCGGCGCTGCTCGACGCGGCCCGCTCGGGCCGGGGCCAGGTGGTGGACGCCGCCATGGTGGACGGGGCGGCGTCGCTGATGACCATGACCTTCGCCTTCCACCAGCTCGGATGGTGGAAGGAGGAGCGCGGCGTCAACATCCTCGACACCGGGGCTCATTTCTACGAGGTCTACGAGACGGCGGACGGCGGCTACATGGCGGTCGGGGGGATCGAGGCCAAATTCTACGCCGCCCTGCTCGAGGGGCTCGGCTTGGCCGACGCCGATCTGCCCGACCAGAACGACCGCGAGCGCTGGCCCGAGATGAAGGAGCGGTTCGCCGAGATCTTCCGCACCCGGACCCGGGACGAATGGAGCGAGATCTTCGCCGGCACGGACGCCTGCGTGGCGCCGGTGCTGTCGCCCTTCGAGGCGCACCGCCATCCCCACAATCGGCACCGCCAGGCCTTCGTGGAGGTCGGCGGGGTGGTGCAGCCGGCACCGGCCCCACGGTTCGGCCGCACCCCTTCGGTCGTGTCACGCCCGCCCTCGCCGCCGGGCGCCGACACCGACGAGGGCCTGGCCGCCTGGGGCGTCGAGCCCGAGACCATCGCCCGCCTCCGCAAGGTCGGCGCCGTCGGCTGACCGTGCCGCCGCTGGGTGGCGGCTGACCCGGTCGGTTACAGGTTGACCACCGGGCAGGTGACGGTGCGGGTGATCCCCTCGATCCGCTGTATCTGGCCGACCACCATCCGGCCGAGGGCGTTCACCGAGCGCGACTCGGCCCGGACGATCACGTCGTAGGGCCCGGTGACGTCCTCGGCGCTCACCACTCCCTCGATGCCGGTGATCTGCCGGGCCACGTCGGCCGCCCGGCCCACGTCGGTCTGGATGAGCACGTAGGCGCTGACCGGCATGGCACCCTCCTCGGTTGGCGCCCGCGCCGGTCGCGGGCGGCTCCGGGTCAGGCTACGCCGCCGGGCCGGGTCGCACCGGGGCCGATCAGGTGCTCAGGCGGCGCTCGAGGTCGTCGACCGCCGCGGTCAGCTCGGCCGGCAGCCGGTCACCGAACTGGGCGAAGTGCGCTCGGATCAGCGGGACCTCGGCCCTCCACTCGTCCGGGTCGACCCGTAGCAGCTCCTCGAGGTCCTCCTTGGACACGTCGAGCCCCTCGATGTCGATCGCCCCGGGGGCCGGCACCAGCCCGATCGGCGTCTCGATCGCCTCGCTGCTCCCGCTCACCTGGTGGAACACCCATTCGAGCACCCGCGAGTTCTCGCCGAAGCCAGGCCACAGCCAACGGCCGTCGTCGTCGCGGCGGAACCAGTTGACGTAGAAGATCTTCGGGAGCTTGTCCGGGTCCGCCGACGCGCCGACCTCGAGCCAGTGCCGGAAGTAGTCGGCCATGTTGTAGCCGCAGAACGGGAGCATGGCGAAGGGGTCGCGCCGGAGGTTGCCGACCGCGCCGGCCGCGGCGGCGGTGGTCTCCGATGCCATGATCGAGCCCAGGAACACCCCGTGGTCCCAGTCGAAGGACTGGAACACGAGGGGCACCACCGAGCCGCGTCGGCCGCCGAAGAGGATGGCCGAGATCGGCACCCCGCTCGGCTCCTCCCACTCGCCGGCGATCGCCGGGTCCTGGGAGGCCGGAGCGGTGAAGCGGGCGTTGGGGTGGGCCGCGGGGGTGCCGCGCTGGGGCACCCAGTCCTCGCCCCGCCAGTCGGTGAGGTGGGCCGGCGGCTCCTCGGTCATCCCCTCCCACCAGATGTCGCCGTCGTCGGTCAGGGCAGTGTTGGTGAAGATGGTGTTGGCCTCGATCGAGAGCATGGCGTTGGGGTTGGTGCGGGCGTTGGTGCCGGGCGCCACGCCGAAGAAGCCGGCTTCGGGATTGATCCCGTAGAGGCGCCCGTCCGGCCCGAACTTCATCCAGCAGATGTCGTCGCCCACCGTCTCGACCTTCCAACCGGGCAGGGTCGGGATCAGCATGGCCAGGTTGGTCTTGCCGCAGGCCGACGGGAAGGCGCCGGTGATGTACCGGGTGTCACCGTCGGGCGAAGTCAACTTGACGATCAGCATGTGCTCGGCCAGCCATCCGTCGTCGCGTGCCATGACCGAGGCGATCCGCAGGGCGAAGCACTTCTTGCCGAGCAGGGCGTTGCCGCCGTAGCCGGAGCCGAAGGACCAGATCTCGCGGGTCTCGGGGAAGTGGACGATGTACTTGTTGTCCGAGTTGCAGGGCCAGACGACGTCCTCCTGGCCCGGATCGAGGGGGGCCCCGAGCGAGTGCACGCACGGGACGAACTCGCCGTCCTCACCCAGCACCTCGAGCGCCCCGGTGCCCATGCGGGTCATGATCCGCATCGAGACGGCCACGTAGGGCGAGTCGGTGATCTCCACCCCGACGTGGGCGATGTCGGACCCGAGGGGGCCCATCGAGAAGGGCACCACGTACATCGTGCGGCCCCGCATGGATCCCCGGAACAGCTCGGTAAGGGTGCCCCGCATCTCGTCGGGGTCGCGCCAGTTGTTGGTGGGCCCGGCGTCCCCCTCCCTGGCCGAGCAGATGAATGTGCGGTCCTCCACCCGGGCGACGTCGGCCGGGTCCGAATGGGCCCAATAGCTGTTCGGCCGCTTGGCGTCCGACAGCCGGGTGAAGGTGCCGTTGTCCACCAGGAGCTGGCAGAGCCGGTCGTACTCCTCGGCCGAGCCGTCGCACCACTCCACCCGGTCGGGCGTCGTCAGGGCCGCGATCTCCTCCACCCAGGCCACGAGCTTTCGGTTCTGTGTGGGGATGGGCATGCGGCTGTGACTCCTCCTCGGACGCGGCGTGCTCAATGTGTTCGAACCGCGGAAGCGGTGACGCGATACGCAATGCTAGGCATGAAGCCGTGGGAGCTCCCAACCCACGGCACGGCGCCGGGACACCCCCACCCGGCGAGGACGCCGTCGTGGCCCGGATCCAAGACGCCCTGTCCTCCGTGCTCGGCGCCCCTCCTGACCAGGAGCTCTGGATCGGCGACGACGCCGCGGTGGTGAGGCCGCCGGCCGGCTGGCTGGTGTTGGCCACCGATGCCACGGTGGCCGGCGTCCACGCCGACCTGTCCCTGGTCGGGATCGACGACCTCGGATGGAAGGCCGTGACGGCCGCCGTCAGCGACCTGGGCGCCATGGGCGCCCGGCCTTCTCAGGCGCTCGTCACCTACTGCCTGCCCCCGAAGACCGACGTCGACCTGCTCAACTCCGGGGTGGCCGCCGCGGCCGCCGCGTACCGGTGCCCGGTGGTGGGGGGCGACCTCTCCACTTCGGCGCAGGTGGTGGTGTCGGTGACGGTGGTCGGCTCGGTGGCCGACGGGCCCCCGCCGGTTCGGAGGAGCGGGGCCTCACCGGGGGACGTCATCGTGGTCACGGGGCCGCTGGGCCGATCGGCCGCGGGTCTGCGGGGCCTGCGCGAGGGGCCGTCGGCCGCGGCGCCGGCCGACCTGGTCGCCGCCCATCGCCGACCCGTGGCCAGGCTGGCCGAGGGGGAGGTGGCCCGCCTGGCCGGCGCCCACGCGATGATGGACGTCTCCGACGGCTTGTCGATCGACCTCGACCGGCTGGCCAGGGCCTCGGGCGTCGGCGTGCGCCTCGAGCGGGTGCCGGTGGGCCCCGGGGCGACGCTCGAAGAGGCCCTGGGCGGTGGCGAGGACTACGAGCTGCTGGTCGTCACGCCCGACCCCGATCGACTTGAGGACGCGCTGGTCGACGCCGGTCTGCGGCCTCCCGAGCGCCTCGGGACGTGCACCGACCGTCCCGAGGAGCGCCTACTCGAGGGGCGGCCCCTGCCGCGGCTCGGGTGGGAGCACGCACTGGAGTGATCCGGGTGGCCGCCGGGGGAGGGTGCGGCCGCCGGGGGAGGGTGCGGTCAGCCGCCCGTGATGGTGCGCCGGGGCGGGCGGGTGATCTTGCCGGCCCGGATGCAGGAGGTGCAGACGTCGACCCGGCGGGGAGCGCCGTCCACCAGGGCCCTCACCCGCTGGATGTTGGGGTTCCACCGGCGCTTGTTGCGGCGATGGGAGTGGCTCAGGCTCATGCCGAACGACGGCTTCTTGCCGCAGAGCTCGCAGACCGCTGCCATGTGCCACGTCCTCGTCGTGGCCCCGGAGCCGGGGCGGCGGGGACGGCCGAGGAGGGCCGTCCGGAACGGCGAGAAGGTTAGCATCCGTGGACATGACGGCCGGGTCGACGCTCGAGGCGACGGACGTCCGGCGATCGATGGTCGCCTACCGCGACGTGCTGCGATCCCACCAGGAGGCGATCAACCGCCTCAACGTCTTCCCGGTGCCCGACGGCGACACCGGCACCAACATGGCGCTCACCCTCGACGCGGTCGTGGCCGAGCTCGAGCAGGTCGGCGAGTCTCCCGACATGGCGGCGGTCTGCAAAGCGGTCGCCCACGGCTCGCTGATGGGGGCGCGCGGGAACTCGGGGGTCATCCTGTCCCAGCTGCTCCGGGGGTTGGCCGAGCGCCTGGGTGACCGGGGGCAGGCCGGCCCGGCCGACGTGGCGTCGGCGCTGGTCACCGCGGGGGACATGGCCCACCAGGCGGTGGTGCGCCCGGTGGAGGGGACGATCCTGACGGTGGCTCGGGCCGCCGGCGAGGGCGCGGCGGCGGCGGCGGGGGACGGTGGCGCGCTGGTCGCGGTGCTCGAGGGTGCCCGCGCCTCGGCGGCCGACGCCCTCGAGCGGACCCCGGAGATGCTCGAGGCCCTGGCCCGGGCGGGGGTGGTCGACGCCGGCGGTGCGGGCTACCTGCTCTTCTTCGACGCCCTCCTCTCGGCAGTCGACGGCCGGCAGCTCCCGGCCGCGCCGGTGGTCGGCAACGGCGCCGGTCGCCCCGAGGGCCTTCCCGGCCGTCCGGGGGCGGGGGGCATGCCGGGCCCGGGTGCGGGCGGCGAGCCGCACCCCGTGGGGGACCTGCGGTACGAGGTGATGTACCTGCTGCACGCGCCGGACGACACCATTCCGGACTTCAAGGAGGTGTGGGCCGGCATCGGGGACTCGATCGTCGTGGTGGGCGGCGAGGGCCTCTGGAACTGCCACATCCACACCAACGACATCGGCGCCGCCGTCGAGGCGGCCCTCGACGCCGGACGGCCCCGGGACATCCGGGTGACCGACCTGGTCGAACAGATGGAGGAGGAGCGGTGGGTGCGCGAGGGCGCCGGCACCCCGGTCGACGAGCTGCCGCCCGGGCCCGTGCCGCTCACCGCGGTGGTGGCGGTGGTGACCGGCGACGGGGTGGGGCGCATCTTCCGCTCCCTCGGGGTGCACCGCCAGGTCCGCGGCGGCCAGTCCATGAACCCCTCCACCGCGCAGCTGCTCGATGCGGTCGAGGACGTCCCGCCCACCCAGGTGGTGATCCTGCCCAACAATCCCAACATCCGCCCGGTGGCCGAGCAGGTGCAGGCCCTCACGGCCAAGAAGGTCCGGGTCGTCCCCACCGGCAGCGTGGTCGAGGGTTTCGCCGCCCTGCTCGACTACGACCCGGCAGCCGGGGTGGAGGAGAACGAGCGGGCGATGACCGCCTCGGCCCGCCGGGTCGTGCCGGGCGAGGTCACCCGGGCGGTGCGCGACGCCCGGACCGATGCGGGCCCGGTGCGCGAGGGGGACTGGATCGGGCTGTCGGCCAAGGGGGTGGTGTCGGTGGCCGAGTCCCTGTCCGAGGCGACCTGCGGCCTGCTCGAGCACCTGCTCGAGGGCAGCCACGATCTGGTGACGGTCATCGAGGGGGAGGGGGCCACCGCCGGCGACACCCGGCGGGTGACCGAGTGGCTGCACGACGAGCACCCCGAGATCTCGGTGGAGGTCCACCACGGGGGCCAGCCGCTGTACCCGTATCTGCTCGGCGTCGAGTGAGCGAGGGCAGCCCCGTCACCACGCCCCGTCTGCCGGCCGGCGGTGGGCGAACCCTGCGCAGCTTGGACCAGCACTCGGTCGACGAGCTCGACTCCCTCCCGGCGCGCAAGGCCGGGGGCCTCCGGGAGTGGGGGATCGAGACCGTCCTCGACCTGGTGACCACGTTCCCCCGCAAGCACCTCGACCGGACGCGCCAGATGGACGTCGCCGACCTGGCGGTGGGGGAAGAAGCGGTCGTCCTGGCCGAGGTGCGCAGCGTCCACGCGCCACCGAGCCGCAACCGCCGGTCGCGGGTGGAGCTGGTGGTGGAGGACGGCACGGGGCGGTTGCGAGTGGTGTTCTTCAACCAGCCCTGGCGGGCCAAGCAGCTCGGCCGCGGGACCCAGGCGCTGTTCTTCGGGAAGGTGACGGAGTTCAGGGGCCAGCGCCAGATCGCCATGCCCGCAGTCGACGTGGTCGTGGGCACCGAGGAGACGGCCCGTCGGAGACGGACGCTCCGGGTGGTGCCGATCTACCCGGCATCGGGCAAGGCCGGGCTCACCAGCTGGGAGATCGGCGGCTGGGTGGAGGAGGCGCTCAACCGGGCCAAGGGGTTCGCCGACCCCCTCCCCGACGACGTCCGGTCGAGCCTCGACCTGATCGACCGAACCACCGCCATGTGGGGGATCCACCTTCCCGAGTCGATGGAGGAGGTGTCGCCGGCCCGGCGCAGGCTCATCTTCGACGAGCTCTTCCGGTTGCAGCTGGCGCTGGTCCTGCGCCGCCGTGCCCTCGAGGAGGACGCCCGGGCCATCCGTCACGCGGTGACCGTCCGGGAGGTCTCGGCCGCCCTGCGGCGCGAGGGGTCGCAGGGGGCACTGGCCACCGGCGACCGCACGCTCGTCCAGAGGTTCCTCGCCGGCCTGCCCTTCGAGCTCACCGACGGCCAGCGCAAGGCGCTGGCCTCCATCGTCGCCGAGTTGGCCGGCCCTCTCCCCATGCACCGCCTGCTGCAGGGCGACGTGGGGTCGGGCAAGACGGTGGTCGCGGTGGCCACCATGCTGGCCGGGGTGCAGGGTGGGCATCAGGGGGCGCTGATGGTGCCCACCGCCGTGCTGGCCGAACAGCACTTCATGGCCGTCCGCAACCTCGTCGGGCGGCTCAAGCTGGCCGATCCGGACCGCCTGGGGGGGGAGCGGCCCGTCACCGTGGCGCTGCTCACCAACCGCACCCGGGCGACCGAGCGTGCCCGCCTTCACCGGGGCCTGCTGGCGGGCGAAGTGGACATCGTGGTCGGCACGCACGCCTTGCTCACCGACGACGTGCGGTTCCATTCGCTCGGGGTGGTGGTCATCGACGAGCAGCACCGGTTCGGGGTCGAGCAACGGGCCGCCCTCCGGCGGAAGGGCCGCTCCTCGGTGGTCGCCGAAGCCGAGGGGCCGAAGGCCGGTGCCGACCCCGACCTCCTGGTCATGACGGCCACGCCGATCCCACGGACGGCCGCGATGGTGCTCTTCGGCGACCTCGACCTGGTGAAGATCGACGACTTGCCCCCGGGCCGCTCCCCCGTCGCCACCGTGTGGGCCCGGACCGCGCTGCAGGAGGCCGAGGCCTGGAGCCGGGTTCGGGGCGAGGTGGCGCTCGGGCACCGGGCGTTCGTCGTGTGCCCGCTGGTCGAGGGGTCGGACCGGGTGGTCGCGCGGTCCGCCACGGAGGAGCGCGACCGGTTGGCCGCCCACGAGCTCTCCGGCCTCGATGTCGGCCTCCTGCACGGCCAGATGTCGGGGGCCGAGAAGGAGTCGGCGATGGCCGACTTCCGGGCAGGCAGGATCCAAGTGCTGGTGGCCACCACGGTCGTGGAGGTCGGCGTGGACGTCCCGGAGGCGACGGTCATGGTCGTGCAGGACGCCGCCAGGTTCGGCATCGCCCAGCTCCACCAGCTGCGGGGCCGGGTGGGCAGGAGCCGGGACCCGAGCTGGTGCTACCTGCTGGCGGAGGAGACCGCCGGGGACGCCGGTGAACGGCTGGCGGCGATGGAGGCGACGACCGACGGGTTCGAGCTGGCCGAGGTCGACCTCGAGCTCCGCGGCGAGGGCACCATCCTCGGCACCCGCCAGAAGGGCGTGAGCGACCTGAAGCTGGCCAGCCTGCGTCGGGACCGCGAGCTGCTCCTGGCGGCGCGACGGGTGGCCGAGACGCTGACGGAGGACGATCCGCTCCTGTCCCGCCATCCGCTGCTGCAGGACGAGGTCCGCCTGTTCCTCGACGAGGAGGAGGAGGCATTCCTCTTCAAGAGCTGACGGCGACCGTGGCGGCCCCGCCGCCCCGAGCAGGTGACGGCGCCCGGTGCAGGTGACGCCGCCCCGAACAGGTGACGGCAGCACTGCGGGAGCCCAGCGGTCCGGGGCCGTGGGTCGCTCAGGCGAGAACCCGGCGGAGGCGGACCGTCGAGAGGAGGATCAGGCCGGCGGCGAACCCCGCAAGGACCGCGAGCTCCGGCCCGACCGACACGAGGGTCCCGTTCCGGGACATCAGATCCGTCCAGCCGTCGACCGCCCACGCCTGCGGGGTGAGGTGCCCGACCTGGCGCATGAAGCCGCTGACGATCGACAGCGGCCACATGCAGCCCCCGAGCATCCCGAGCACGATCCCGACCGGGGGGCCGATGGCGCCGGCCTGCTCGGGGGTCCGGAACAAGGTGCCGGAGAGGACCCCGGCGCCGGCCGCGACGAGGGCCCAGAGCACGACCAAGACGCTGGCGGCCAAGGGGTCTCCCCACGAGACGCCGAACACCATGGCGCCGACCAGGACGATCAGGAGGGCTTGACCGAGGGCGACGGTGAAGTAGGCGAAGGTCTCGCCGACGACGATGGCCGACTGCCTGACGGGGGCGGCGGCCATGCGTTCGTACAGACCCATGCGTCGGGTCTCGACGATGACCGCCCCGCTCGCCACGGCGTTCAGGAAGACGAACAGCACGAGCATGGTCGGAGCCGAGTAGCCGAACCCCTGAGGGAGGGTCTGGGCATTCGAGTCGACGATCCGCGTGACCACGCCCACCTGGGCCGCCCGGCGCTGGAGGGTGGTGGCCCGGGCCAGGTCCTGCTCGTAGCTGCCGAGCCCCTGTGACGACGAGAAGGAGGCGGCCTGGACGAGGGCGCCCTCTTCGGCGACGACCGAGGCGACGGCCGCCGCGGCCGCCTGCTGCGTGCTGTTCGCCCGGTCGGCCATCACGGCCACCGTGACCGCCCGGCCGGATCGGATGGCCGAGCTCATGCCCCTGGGCAGGACGACGGCGGTCGACACCTCGCCGCGGGCGACTGCGGTGGTCGCCGCGTCGAGACTGGGGTAGCGACGCACGTCGAGGTTGCCTGCCCGTTGCATGGCGACGGTGAGACTCCGTCCGGCGCGTCCGGCGCCCAGGTCGACCACGCCGACCCGGACGGTCGAGAACCCCCGCACGGTGGCGCCCACGATCACGATGACGACGATCGGCAGTACGACGAGGAAGAAGAGGGCTCTGCGATCGCGCCCGACGCGGCGCAGCGACGCGCCGGTCACCGCCAGCGCCGCCCTCATGCGCTCACCGCCCGACGGGAGAGGCTCACCGCGGCGACCCCCGCGACCGCGCTGAAGGCCAGGATGGCCAGCACCGGGACGGCCACGGTGTGGAGACCACCACCGCGCGTCGCCAGGTCGGTGAAGGCCCGGAGCGCCCAGCCGTTCGGGGTCAGAAGGGCGAGACGCCGGAGGAGGTCCGGCTCGGCCGAGACGAGGACGAAGTTGCCGCCGAGGAGCGCGAGGCCGAACACCACGGCCGACGCGATCCCTTCCGCCTGCCGCTGGGTCCGGGCCAGGCCGATCACCAGGGCCGTGAGGCACACGACCGAGACGACCATCGCCAAGCAGACCACCGCGACGGCGGCCGGGCTCCCCCAGTAGGCGCCGAAGGCGACCGTCGTGACCAGCGCCAGGACCCCCATGCTGGCCGTACCGAACACCAGCACCGAGAGGGCCTTGCCGGCCAGGATCTCCGACGGCCTGATCGGAGCGGCCCGCATGCGCTCGATCATCCCCTCCGCCCGCTCGACGAAGAAGCTCCGCGAGGTGAAGGTGATGAGGAACAGCAGGAAGAACAGGGCCATGGCCGGGCTGTAGTAGCTGACGGGCTTCAGTTCACGGGAACCCACGGGACGCTGCACGAGCTGGATCGGGATGCGGAGGCCGGCCGCCTCACCCGCCAGGGCCGCCACCCGTCCGCCCGGTGCCCCGGCGGCCACCGCTGTCGCCACCGACAGGCGGTCGGCGTCCAACTGGGCGGTGAAGGTCGACACGATGGAACTGGTGATGCTGGCGGCCAGGGCGTTGTTCACGCTCGCCAGGGTGGTGATCGGCTCGGGCCGCGCCCCCGTCATGGACGCCGAGAACCCCGGCGGGATGACAATGGCCGCCTGCAGCGTGCGGCTCCTCACGGCTGCCGCCGCCCGGAACTCACTGTCCTGGGCCCGGACGGTGATCACGGGGGAGAGCTCCGGCGCGTGCAGGGCGCGGACCAGCTGGGCGGCGACCGGGCCCCCGTCGGCGTCGACGACCCCGAGGTCGAAATGGAAGGTCTCGACCCCCCGGAAGGCCACGCTCATCAGCGCGGCGATCACCAGCGGGGCCACCAGCCCGATGACCAGGGCGGAGCGGTCACGCAGGCGCTGACGCAGGTCCTTGGCGGCGATCAGCAACGGGGCGGGCACCGTCACTCCCGGAGGGCGGTGCCGGTCAGGTGCAGGAAGACGGACTCGAGATCGGCCTCCACGACCTCGACGCTGTGGACCGCCGCCCCGGAGCGCTCCGCCGCCTCGAGGAGCGCGGGCAGGACCCGGCGTCCGTCCCCGGCCACGACGTTGACCCGACCGTCGACCGCCGCGGCCGTCGCCACGTCCGGCACGGAGCGGCAGGCGGCGGCCAGGGCCTCCATGTCGCCGGACGCCACCAGGTCGATGCGGTCCTTCTCCCCGAGACGGGCCACCAGCTCTCGCTTGGTCCCCTCGGCGATCAGCCGGCCGTGGTCGAGGATGCCGACGCGGTCGCAGACCCGGTCGGCCTCCTCCATGTAGTGGGTGGTGTAGAGCACCGCCATCCCGCCGGCGCCCAGCGATCGGACCCGTTCGAGGATGGCGTGACGGCTCTGGGGGTCGACCCCCACCGTCGGCTCGTCGAGCACCAGGAGGCGTGGATGGTGCAGGAGGCCGGCCGCGATGTTGAGGCGGCGCCTCATCCCCCCGGAGAAGGCTTCGACCCGCTCCCTGGCGCGGTCGGAGAGCCCGGTCACCTCCAGGACCTCGTCCACCCGTTCGCCGAGCACCCGGCCCCGCAGCCGGTAGAGACGCCCGAGGAAGGCCAGGTTCTCGCGTGCGGTCAGGTCGGGGTAGAGGGCGACCTCCTGGGGCACGTAACCGATGAGCGCGCGGACCGCGAGGTCCCTGATGTCCCGCCCCGCCACCGCGACCGTCCCCTCGTCGGGGTCGAGCAGCCCGCAGACCATCTTGATGGTGGTGGTCTTGCCCGCGCCGTTGGGCCCGAGGAGCCCGTAGATCTGTCCGGCGTCGACGTGGAGCCCCACGAGATCCACCGCCCTCCTGCGACCGAAGCTCTTGGTGAGCCCGGTGCAGGAGAGCACGTGACCGGTGGCTGCGGCGCGGAGACCTTCGGGATCGGCGGGGGGCGCTCGGACGTTCATGACGGCAACTGTGGGCGCCGGAGGGCGGGGGCTCCAGGGCCGAAGGTCATGGGCGGGCCACCGGCCGGGGCGGGCGCCGCCGACCGGTTCTGCGCCGCTACCGTGGCTGGGTGCGTGTGATCGGCGGGTCGAGCCGCGGGCGGCGCCTGCCCGCCCGCCTGCCGGCCGGCGTCCGTCCCACGGCCGACCGGGTGCGCGAGGCGATCTTCGACATCCTCGGCTCGATGGGGGGGGTGGCGAACCTGCGGGTCCTCGACCTGTTCTGCGGCAGCGGCGCCATGGGGGCCGAGGCGCTGTCGCGCGGGGCGGCGTCGGTGACCTTCGTCGACCACGACGCGGCGGCCCTGGCGGCCGCCCAGGCCAACCTCGACGCTGCAGGACTGGGCGGAGGCTCCTCGACGCTCGTCCGGGCGGAGCTGCCGGGGTGGCTGGGGCGGGCCCCGGAGGTCGACCTGGCGCTGTGCGACCCGCCGTACGCCTTCGACGACTGGGACACGCTGCTCACCTCGCTGCGGGCCGGCACGGCGGTGCTCGAGTCGGCCGGCGAGGTGGTCCCGCCCGAGGGATGGGTGATCGTGAGGTCCCGCCGCTACGGCGGTACGCTCGTCACCGTGGTCCACCCCGCCCCGCCGACCCCCCGCAGCGCCGACGCGCCATCGGCCCCGCCGCCGAGCCGGTGAAGACCGCCCTGTTCCCGGGCTCGTTCGACCCCTTCCACAACGGGCACCTCGAGGTGGTCGAGCGGGCGACCCGCCTGTTCGACGAGGTGGTGGTGGCGGCGCTGCGCAACCCGCAGAAGAGCGAGCCGCTCTTCGACCTGGCCGAACGCCAGGAGATGCTCGAGGAGTCGGTGGCGCACCTGCCGAGCGTCCGCATCGTGGCCGTGTCCACCCTGGTGGTCAACGTGGCCCGGGACGTCGGGGCCTCGGCCATCGTGAAGGGGCTCCGGGCGGTCTCGGACTTTGAGAACGAGCTGCAGATGGCTCAGATGAACCGCCAGCTCTCCGGGGTCGAGACCCTGTTCATCCCGACGAGCTCGTCGCACTCGTTCATCGCCTCCAAGCTGCTGCGCGAGGTGGCCCGATTCGGCGGCGACGTGTCCGCCTTCGTGCCCAAGGTTGTCGCCGCCCGCCTGGCCGAGCGCTTCGGCGACCACGGCGGGGCGGGCGAGGACGGCACGTGACCGAGCTGTTCGAGGACCTGCCCGACGAGCCGCCCCCCCCGGTCGCCGATCTCGACACCCAGGGTCTGCTGCGGCGGGCCGTCGACATGGTGCAGGGTGCCAAGGCGATGCCGCTCTCGGCTTCGGTGCTGGTCGGCCGGGAGGAGCTGGTGGGCCTGCTCGAGGCGGCGCTCCAGCGCCTCCCCGACGAGCTCCGTCAGGCCCGGTGGCTGCTCCGCGAGCGCGACGACTTCCTGGCCGAGGAGGGGCGTGAGGCCGATGCGCTGATGGAGGAGGTGCGGACGCAGGCCGAGCGGATGGTGTCGCGCACCGAGATCGTCCGGCAGGCCAACCACGTCGCCCAGCGGATACTCGACGACGCCAACGAGGAGGCGCGTCGGATGCGCCACGAGGCCGAGGACTACTGCGACCAGAAGCTGGCCGGCATGGAGATCGTGCTCGACCGGATCATGCGCACGGTACGGTCGGGAAGGGACAAGCTCGCCGCCACGACGCCGGCCGCCCCCGAGCCGGTGGAGCCGGCCAACGCTGCCGAGGAGGGGCGCACCGAGGACGGCTTCTTCGACCAGGACCGGGCCTAGCCGGGGGCCTAGCCGGGGGCCTAGCCGACCCGGGTCCTTCGGGCCGTGTGCGGCGGCGAGACAGGCGACGGAGGGGAGCGGGGAAGGAGGGCGCAGGATGTCGGTCGATCCGTTGGTGGTCCACGTGGCGAAGCTGCGACGGGTGGCGGGGACCCGCTGGCACGAGGTCCGTCGGGGCCCCGCCGACCCCGAGGGCGCCCTCCGCCCGGCGTCCCCGGCCGACAGCCGGATCGCCGAGGGGGCGGAGATCGAATGCGACGTCGTCCTGCAGTCCTTCGACGGCGGGGTGATGGCCACCGGGACGGTGCAAGCCCCCTGGGCGGGCGTGTGCCGCCGGTGCACGGCGCCGGTCGGAGGGACGCTGTCGGTCCCGGTGCGCGAGCGGTTCACCGAGCCGGGGCCCCGCTACGGCGACCCCGAGGACGACGAGGCGTACCCGATCGTGGACGACGAGCTCGATCTCGGGCCGATGGCCCGGGAATCGGTCCTGCTCGAGCTGCCGCTGGCCCCGCTGTGCCGCGAGGACTGCCGCGGCCTCTGCCCGCAGTGCGGCGCCGACCGCAACGCCGCGGAGTGCGGCTGCGTGACCCCGGTCGACCCCCGATGGGCTAACCTCGACGTGCTCCGGTCGGCCCGCTGACCGGCGGGCCGAGCCCCTCGGGGGGCCCGGCCCGGTCGGACGGCGCACGGCGGTGCCGGGGCGACCACCGACGGCGTGCTCGACCGAAGTGCCGCCGCGGGTGCACGGAAGCCTCCCGAGGGGGGCCCAGACCTGGGAGCTGACGATGGCCGTCCCCAAGAAGAAGACCTCCAAGGCCAAGGGCCGGAGCCGGCAGGCCGCCAACTGGCGCCTCGACCTCCCGCCGCGCAGCGTGTGCCCGCACTGCCATCAGGCCAAGCTCCCGCACGTGGTCTGCCCCAATTGCGGCTGGTACAAGGGTCGCCAGGCCGTCGAGGTCGACTGACTTGGCCCGCAGGGGCGCCCGCCCGCCGGTAGGGGCGCTCGCCGGGCTGCCGGTGGCCGTCGACGCCATGGGCGGCGACAAGGCCCCGGGCGAGATCGTGGCCGGTGCTCGGGCGGCGGCCGACGCCGGGCTGCCGGTGGTGCTGGTCGGGCCCCCCGACCAGGTGGGGGAGACCGCCGGTCTCGAGCTGGTGGCCTGCACCGAGGTCATCGCCATGGACGAGGACGCCGGCCAGGCGGTGCGCCGGAAGAAGGACTCGTCGCTCGTGCGGGCGGCCGAGCTGGTGCGCGACGGGGCCGCCTCGGCCATGGTGAGCGCCGGCAACACCGGCGCCACGATGGCGTCGGCCCTGCTGCGGATGGGCCGGCTCCCGGGCGTGACCCGCCCGTGCATCGCCACCCCGCTGCCCCGCCTCGGGCGCACACCGGCGGTCCTGGTGGACGCCGGCGCCAACGCCGAGTGCACACCCGCCATGCTGGTGCAGTTCGCCCAGATGGCGTCGGCCTACGTCGCCGCCCGCTTCGGGATCGCCGAGCCCAGCGTCGGCCTGCTCTCGATCGGCGAGGAGCCCAACAAGGGGACGCCGCTGGTGAAGGAGGCCCACCAGCTGCTGGTGGCCGCCGGGGTGCGCTTCGAGGGCAACGTGGAGGGCCGGGACCTGCTCCCCTCGCCGGTGGACGTGGTGGTGACCGACGGTTTCACGGGCAACGTCGCCCTGAAGGCCCTCGAGGGCTCGCTCCGGTTCTTCCTCGAGACCATCCTCGGCATCCTGGCCACGGACGAGACCACCAGGGCGGCCGGCGACGCCCTGATGCCCCACCTGCTGCCGGTGGCGGCCGAGCTCGACCCCGACAACACCGGGGGGGCGATGCTGCTCGGGACTGACGGGGTGTGCGTGATCAGCCACGGCTCGTCCTCGGCCGCCGCGGTGACCAGCGCCGTGCGGGTCGCGCACGACCTGGCCGTGGGCGACCTGGTGGGGCGGCTGGCCTCGGCGGTGGCCCGCGGCTGAACGGCGGCCGGCCACCCTGGTCGTGGCGCAGATCCGGTGGGCGACCGGTATCATGCGGCCGAGTCGACCCCGACGCGGTCGGAGAGCCGAGGAGCCCACGTGCCCGCAGAGACCCACATCGACCGAGGTCCGCTCGACCGTGCGGCGGTGTTCGAGCTGATCAGGGACCAGCTGGCGGACATCCTCGAGAGCGATCCGGCCGCGATCACCGAGGGCTCCTCCTTCGTGGAGGACCTCGACGCCGACTCCCTCGCCCTGATCGAGCTGGTCGAGGCCCTCGAGGAGGAGCTGGGGGAGCGCACCGTGGGCTTCCGGATCGACGACGAGGACCTCGAGGACCTCCGCACGGTCCGCGACGCCGTCGACTACGTGGTCGCCAAGCTCGAGGCCGGTTGACACCCTCGCCCGGGGACGGCCAGTGCGAGGGGGAGGCCCGTCTGGCCCACCGGCTGGGGTATGCCTTCGAGGACCCGGGGTTGCTCCACCAGGCGCTCTCCCATCGCAGCTGGTGTGGCGAGCAGGAGAACGCCCCGTCGAACGAGCGGCTCGAGTTCCTGGGTGACGCCGTCCTCGGCCTCGTGGTGGCCGAGCACACGTACCGGGCCTATCCGGAGCTGGCCGAGGGGAAGCTGGCCAAGATCCGGGCGGCGGTGGTGAATGCCAGGGTCCTGGCCGAGATCGGCGAGCGGCTCGGCGTGGGGGAGGTGCTGCTGCTCGGGCGTGGGGAGGAGTCGTCAGGGGGGCGCACCAAGGCCTCGATCCTGGCCGACGCGCTCGAGGCGCTGATCGGCGCCGTCTACCTCGACGGCGGCCGGCCGGCGGCCGAGGACCTCGTGCTGCGGCTGCTCAGCGACCGGGTGGTCCACGCCGCCGCCGAGCCCGACGACTTCGACCACAAGAGCCGGTTGCAGGAGCTCACGGTGCGCAACGGCCAGGGAACGCCCCGCTACGTGGTCACCGGCTCGGGACCGGACCACGATCGGGCCTACGCCGCCGAGGTCTACGTGGCCGGCGTGCTCCGCGGCTCGGGGCACGGCTCCTCCAAGAAGGACGCCGAGCAGGACGCGGCCCGCATCGCCTGGCAGGAGCTGCAGGGTGCCTGAGCTGCCCGAGGTCGAGACGCTGCGTCAGGACCTGGCCAAGGAGGTCACCGGGCGCAAGATCAAGGCGGTGTCGGTGGCCAACGGCCGCTCGGTGCGCCGCCACCCGAGCGCCAAGCAGTTCCGCTCCCTGCTGGAGGGCTCCTCGGTCAAGGGGGTGAGCCGCCTCGGCAAGTACCTGCTGCTGGCGCTCGACAGCGGGAACACGCTGGTGGTCCACCTCGGGATGAGCGGCCAGCTGCTGCGGGTCAAGAGCCCCAAGGAGCCCAAGCCCAAGCACACCCACGTCGTGATCGCCTTCACCCAGGGAGGGGAGCTCCGCTACGTCGACCCCCGGACGTTCGGGGAGATGTTCGTGTCCGTCCCCCCGCCGCGCCCGGAGGGGCCGGGCTCGGGCACGTCCGGCGTGCCGGGGGCCGTGGGCGACGGGGCGGCCCTTCGGCGCAACGTGCCGGAGCTCGCCCACCTGGGGTTCGACCCCATCGAGGACATGATGAGCTGGGACCGCTTCGCGCACCTGCTGCGGCGGCACCATGCCGGGTTGAAGGGCCTGTTGATGGACCAGCAGTTCGCGGCGGGCATCGGGAACCTCTACTCCGACGAGATCCTCTTCGCAGCCGGGCTCCGCTACGACCGGCTGTCCGACAGCCTCTCGACCACGGAGGTCCGCCGCCTCTACCGCTCGATGGTGGAGACCCTGAGCGAGGCCATCAAGCACCGGGGCTCGACCCTGGCCGACGAGCAGTACCGGGACCTGTTCGGCGAGGTCGGGGACTACCAGGGCTCCCATCAGGTCTACGACCGCGAGGGCCAACCCTGCCGGCGGTGCCGCAATTCGATCGTCCGGCTGAAGGTCGGGGGCCGGTCCACCTATTACTGCGAGCACTGCCAGGTCTGATGCCGCTGCCGGAGCGCCGCCCCACCCCCGGACGGGCGGGGTCGGGCGGTTGGTAACGTCGCCCCGATGTTCCTGAAATCCCTCAGCATGAAGGGGTTCAAGTCCTTCGCCGACCCGACGGTGCTCGAGTTCGAGCCCGGGATCACGGTGGTCGTGGGTCCGAACGGCAGCGGCAAGTCCAACGTGGTGGACGCGGTGACCTGGGTGCTCGGCGCCCAGGGGCCCCGCTCCCTCCGGTCCCAGGAGATGGAGGACGTGATCTTCGCCGGGACCGCCAGCCGCCCGGCCCTCGGGCGGGCGGAGGTGTCGCTCACCATCGACAACGCCTCGGGCAAGCTGCCGGTGGACATGGCCGAGGTGACGATCACCCGGACCCTGTTCCGCTCGGGGGAGAGCGAGTACGCCATCAACGGCGCCGCCTGCCGGCTGCTCGACATCCAGGAGCTCCTGAGCGACTCGGGGGTGGGTCGCCAGCAGCACATGATCATCGGCCAGGGCCAGCTCGACACCGTGCTCAATGCCCGGCCGGAGGACCGCCGGGCGATCATCGAGGAGGCCGCCGGGGTGCTCACGCACCGGCGGCGCCGCGAGCGCGCCGAGCGCCGGCTGGCCGCCACCCACGAGAACCTCGACCGCCTGGGCGACCTCGTCCGGGAGGTCCGCCGCCAGATACGTCCCCTCGAGCGCCAGGCGGCGGCCGCCCGCTCGCACGCCTCCCTGTCGGCCGAGCTGCGGGCCGTCCGCCTGTACCTGGCGGCCGGGGAGATCGCCGGGCTGGCCGGCCGGCGGTCCGAGGCGGAGGGCGCCCGCCGGGAGCTCGCGGCGCAGGAGGGGAGCCTGGTGGAGGGGATCGCCGAGCTCGACCGGGCGGCGACCGCCACGGCCGCCGAGCTGTCCTCCCGGCGCGAGGAGGACCTGGCCGGTGCCCTGGGGCGCCTGCAAGGCCTGGTGGAGCGGGCACGGGGGAGCGCCGGGGTGCTGCGGGAGCGCCGCCGGGCCATGGCGGCGGCGCTGGACGCCGCCGCCGACGTGGACGTGGTGTCCACCCTCGAGTCGGAGGCGGCTCGCCTAGCGGCCGAGCTGCAGGCAGCCGCGGAGGCGGACGCCGCGCTGGCGCCCGAGTCGGAGGCGTTGGCCGATCGGCAGCGGGCGTTGGCCGAGGACGAGCGGGCCCACGCCCTCGAGTGGGCCGACCTCTCGGACCAGGGTGCCGCCCAGCAGGCGATCGGCCGGGCCCGGAGCCGGATCGAGCTGCTCGGCCGGGCCATCGACCAGGCCCGGGCGGCACTGGCGGGCCTCGACGACCGGCTCGAGGCGCTCGACGGCCGGGCCGGGGTGCTGGCGGCAGCCGAGCAAGAGCTGGTGGCGCGGGCGGCCGAGTCGGCACGCGAGGGCGAGCGACTGGCGGCGGCCGCCCACGAGGCCGAGGTGCAGGTCGTCAACGCCGCCGCCGTGGGGGCCGACGCCGAGCGGGCCGCCCACCAGGCGGAGCAGCAGCGCCACCGCAGCGCGGCCCGGGCGGAGGCCTTGGCCCGTGCGCTCCACGAGCTCGAGGGGGCCGGAGGGCGTGCGGTCCTGGCCGGCGTCGAAGGGGTCGTCGGCTCGCTGGTCGACCTGGTCGAGATCGACCAGGGCTGGGAGGCGGCCTTCGAGGCGGCGGCCGGCGCGGCCGTCAGCGCGGTCGTGGTGGAGGGTAGGGACGCCGCCCGCCAGGCACTGGCCCGCCTCCACGGCGAGGGGGCGACGGGCGCCCTGCTGACGGCCCGTCCGGACGGCCGCGCCTCGGCGGCCCCCCGAGGTGACCGGCCCGAGCTCCCACCGGGCGCCGAGTGGCTCCGCCCCCATGTCCGGCTCCGGGCCGGCGCTCGGGGTCCGCAGTTCGAAGGAGTCCTCGACGCCCTGTTCGGCGGGGCGGTTCGGGTGGGCGGTTGGGAGGAGGCGGTCGATCTGGCCCTCGACCGGCCGGACCTGGTGGTGGTCACCGTGCCGGGCGACCGTTTCGCCACCTCGGGTTGGCGGATCCGCTCGAACCAGGGGGTGGTGACGGCCGCGGCGGTGGAGGAGGCGGAGCGAACGGCCGCGGACCAGGCGGCGGCGGCCGACCGGGCGGCCCGGGTGCTCGACGACGCCCGCCGGTCCCTGGAGGCGGCCCGGCAGGCCTCCGTGGCGGCCGCCCGCTCGCTCGACCGGCACGAGGCGGCCGGGGCGGCGCTGAGCGTCGAGCGGCGGCGGGTGGCCGAGGAGCACGCACGCCTCACGGCGGACATCGGGTCCACCCGGGGGACGCGCGAGGCCCTGGCCGAGCAGTCGGCGTCGGACACCGCCGAGCTCGAGGCGCTCGCGCGGTCCCTGCCCGAGCTCGAGGCGGCCAGCGTCTCGGCGGCGGAGCGGGCCGAGCTGGCCGACGCCGCCCGGGCGGCCCTCGACGAGCGCCGGGCCGAGGTGGCGGCGTTGCGCCACCAGTTGGAGGTGCGCTCGGCCGGCATCGCCGAGCGCCGCCAGGTGCTGACCCAGCGGCGGGCGGAGGTCGAGCGCCGCCTGCAAGGCCACGCCGAGGAGCGCCGGCAGGCGGCCGAGCGCCGTCAGCGGCTCGAGGCGGAAGGGCTGGCCCTCGAGCGGCTCGAGGTCCTGGTGGACGCCGAGCGGGCGCGCCTCGAGGGCGCCCTCGAGGCGCTCCGGGCCGACTACCGCCAGCAGGTCGACGCGGTGCGGGCGGGCGGCGAACGTCTGGAGTCGCTGCGCCGGACCCGGGCGGCCGACGAGCGGCGCCTCGAAGAGATCCGGGCCGGGGCCGGCCAGCTCGACCTCGAGCTGGCCGAGCTCTCCATGCGGCTCGACGCCGTGCGTGACACCGTCCGGCGCGAGCTCGGCGCCGACCCCGAGGAGATGGTGGAGCGGCCGTCGCCCGAGCTGCCCGAGGGGGTGGACGCCGCCACCCACGCGGCTGCCCTGGCGGAGAAGCTCGCGGCGCTCGGCCCGGTGAACCCGCTGGCGCTCGAGGAGCTGTCGGTGCTCGAGGACCGGCACCGCGAGCTCGACGCCCAGGTGGAAGACATCCGGCGGGCCCGACGAGAGCTCCAGGAGGTGGTGCGGGCGCTCGACCAGGAGATCATGGAGTCGTTCGCCACCGCCTCGGCGGATGTGAACGAGCACTTCTCCTCGCTCGTTTCGACGCTCTTCCCGGGCGGTACCGGCCGGCTCACCCTCACCGAGCCCGATGACCTGCTGCACACCGGGGTCGAGGTGGAGGTACGACCGGCCGGCCGCAACGTCCGGCGGGTGTCGTTGCTCTCGGGCGGCGAGCGGTCGCTGGCCGCGCTGGCCTTCCTGTTCGCCGTCTTCCGCAGCCGGCCCTCGCCCTTCTATCTCATGGACGAGGTCGAGGCGGCGCTCGACGACGTGAACCTCCACCGGTTCCTCGGCCTGGTCCACGAGTTCCGGGACGAGGCGCAGCTCATCGTCGTGAGCCACCAGAAGCGGACGATGGAGACGGCCGACGCCCTCTACGGGGTGACCATGGCACCGGGCGGCTCCTCCCAGGTCGTCAGCCAGAAGGTCCGCCGTCCCACCCAGGCCGCGGCCTCCTGACCTGCCCGCCGTCCCCCGAGAGGGCCACCGGTAGGCTCGCCCGATCATGATCGCTCTCTGGATCGTGCTCGCCGTCGTCGTGGTCGGCCTGGCGGTGACCGCCGGCCTCGCCACCCGGCGCCGCCGCCGACCGGTCACCGAGCCCCAGCCCCGGCCCGGGGTCGCCCCTCCGGGACGGTCGTCCCCCTCGCCCGAGAGCCGGGCCCCAGAGGCACCTGCCGCCACCGGCGAGGCACCTGCCGCCACCGGCGAGGCACCTGCCGCGACCGGGGCGCCATCGGAGAGCGGCGCGGAGGCGGTGCTCGGCGCGGAGGCCGTCGCCGAGGTCGAGGCGGCCCTCGAGGCGGCCGAGGCCGAGCTGGCCGAGGAGGAGAGGCGTCGGGGCGCCCTCGAGGTGCCCGGCGAGGCCCCGAGCTTCCGGGAACGCCTCGGGCGGGCCCGGGGGCTGTTCTCGGGCCTTCGAGCGCTGCGGGAGCGAGGGGCGGTCGAACGTGCCACCTGGGATGACCTCGAGGAGGCGCTCCTGCGGGCCGACGTGGGCGTGGCGACCACCGAGGTGCTGCTCGGGGACCTCCGGCGCCGGGTGGAGTCGAAGGAGATCGCGGGCGGCGACCAGCTGCTCGGCGCCCTCCGAGCCGACCTGGTGGACCTGCTCGAGGTGGAGGTCCGGTGGGACGGTGCCACCGATGCCGAGCTGGCCGCCGGCGGATCGTCGCCTGGCCCCGACCGCGAGCTTGTGGCACCGGTGGGCCGGGGCCTTCGTTTCGACACCGAGCCGGGCGTGGTCAACGTGTGGCTGTTCGTCGGGGTGAACGGGGTGGGCAAGACCACCACCGTCGGCAAGCTGGCGCGGCGTGAGGCGGCCGCCGGCCGGTCGGTGCTGCTGGCTGCCGGGGACACCTTCCGGGCGGCTGCCGGCGAGCAGCTCGCCCTCTGGGCGGCCCGCACCGGTGCGGAGATCGTCCGGGGGGCCGAGGGTGGCGACCCGAGCGCTGTCGTGTTCGACGCCGTGCAACGGGCGGCCGCCCGCGGCAACGACCTGGTGCTGGCGGACACCGCCGGCCGGCTCCACACCAAGGTGAACCTCGTGGAGGAGCTGAAGAAGATCCGCCGGGTCGCGGAGCGGCCCCCTGGGCGGGTCACCGAGGTGCTGCTCGTCCTCGACGCCACGACCGGGCAGAACGGCCTGGTGCAGGCCCGGCAGTTCACCGAGGCGGTGTCGTGCACCGGCGTGGTGCTCACCAAGCTCGACGGCACCGCCAAAGGCGGGGTGGTGGTGGCCGTCCAGCGGGAGCTGGCGCTGCCGGTGAAGCTGGTCGGCCTGGGAGAGGGACCCGACGACTTGGTCCCCTTCGACCCCGCGGCCTTCGTGGACGCCCTCCTGTCGTAACGGCGCCGGCCGATGAGGACGGCCGAGCGCGGCAGGATGGCCGGGCACCGCCGGGTAGCCTGGCGGCCGCATGTTCGACGCCCTCTCCGACCGGCTCGAGCGGATCGCCGGTCGGCTCCGCAGCCGCGGCCGCCTGAGCGAGGCTGACCTCGACGACGCCCTGTGGGAGATCCGCACCGCCCTGCTCGAGGCGGACGTCGAGCTCGGCGTGGTCCGCTCCTTCATCGAGGCCGTGCGCGTCCGGTGCAGCGACGAGGTGCTGTCCAAGAGCCTGACCCCCGGCCAGCAGGTGGTGAAGGCGGTCCACGAGGAGCTGGTGCGGGTCCTCGGTGGGGAGACCCTCAAGATCACCTATGCCTCGCGGCCTCCGACGGTGGTCCTGTTGGCCGGCTTGCAGGGCTCGGGCAAGACGACCACGGCAGCCAAGCTCGCCCTGTGGTGGAAGCAGCAGGGACGGAACCCCCTGCTCGTGGGCGCCGACCTGCAGCGCCCGGCGGCGGTCGAGCAGCTCCGGGTGCTGGGCTCCCAGGCCGGGGTGACCGTCTTCAGCCAGCCCACCGACCCCGTGGCGGTGGCGGTGGCCGGACTAGAGGAGGCGCGCCGTCTCGGTCGGGACATCTGCATCGTCGACACGGCCGGCCGGCTCGCCATCGACCAGGAGCTGATGGAGGAGGTCCAGCGGGTCTCCGGCGCCGTGTCCCCGCACTACACGCTGCTGGTCGTCGACGCCATGACCGGTCAGGACGCGGTGGCCACCGCCACCGCCTTCCACGAGGCGCTGGCCCTCGACGGGGTGATCCTGACCAAGCTCGACGGGGACGCCCGTGGCGGGGCCGCGCTGTCGGTGAAGGAGGTGGTCGGCCGGCCCATCGCCTTCGCCTCGACCGGGGAGAGGCTGGGCGACTTCGACCTCTTCCACCCCGACCGGATGGCGGACCGCATCCTCGGCATGGGGGACGTGCTCTCTTTGATCGAGCAGGCGGAGCGGACCATGGACCGCGAGGCGGTCGAGCGTTCGGCCGCCCGGCTGATGGAGGGCCGCTTCACCCTCGAGGACTTCCTCCAGCAGCTCCAGCAGGTCCGCAAGCTCGGCTCGCTGGGCGGGATCATGAAGCTGATGCCCGGCATGTCCAAGGAGATGCGCCAGGCCGCCGACCAGATCGACGACCGTGAGGTCTCCCGGGTCGAGGCGATCGTCCGGGCGATGACGCCGGCCGAGCGGGCGGAGCCGTCCCTGATCGACGGCTCGCGGCGGCTGCGGATCGCCCGGGGCAGCGGCACCTCGACCCAGGACGTCAACCAGCTGCTGAAGCAGTTCCGTGAGATGCAGAAGATGATGCGCGGCGTGGGTGCCGGCGTCCTTCCGGGCATGGGCGGCGGCGGGATGGGCCGGCTCGGCGGCCTGCTCGGTGGCCGAAAGGGGATGGCCGGCGCCCTCGAGGCACTGGGCGACGGTTCCGACGAAGGCCTGGCATCCCTGCTGGGCGCCTCGGGCGCCGGGGGCGCCGGGGGCGGCCTGGCCGGCCTCGGCGGCGCCGCTCCCCGGGGTGTGCCGCCCTCGGCGAGCCCGCCGCGCAGCGGAGCCAAGAACGCCAAGAACAAGAAGAAGAAGGGCGGTCGGGTCACCCCGCCCAAGCACCGCTGACGGCGCAGCTCGGGGGCACCGGGCCGCCGGCGGGGCCGAGTGGACGCGGGGCGCCGCGGACCTGCGA
This sequence comes from Acidimicrobiaceae bacterium, assembly GCA_027315445.1. Taxonomy (GTDB): domain Bacteria; phylum Actinomycetota; class Acidimicrobiia; order Acidimicrobiales; family RAAP-2; genus DAHUYA01. The sequence continues at coordinate 25,166 of DAHUYA010000175.1, forward strand.
GAATGGTGACCCACGCCCGGACCGGGCCGTACGCGACCGGACCGGCCACCAACGATCGATGGCAGAGATGGATGGCAGAGATGGAGGGACCGACCCCGTGGCAGTGAAGCTCCGCCTGGTGCGGATGGGTAAGAAGAAGCAACCGACGTACCGGGTGGTGGCGGCCGACAGCCGCTCGCCTCGCGACGGCCGTTTCCTCGAGATCGTCGGCACGTACGCCCCGCGAGGTGCCTCGACGGCCGAGCCGGATGCTGTGGTGAGGATCGACAACGCGAAGGCCGTCAAGTGGCTCAGCCAGGGTGCCAGGCCGACCGAGCGGGTGGAGCGGCTGCTCCGGGCGTCGGGTGCGTGGGACGAGTTCGCGGCGGGCAGGGCCAAGTGAGCACCTCCGAGCAGTACGAGCCCGGCGACGTCAACACGGTCGAGCCCGCGGGCGCCGACGCCGACGCCGAGTACGAGCCCGGCGACGTCAACAGGGTCGACGCCGGTCAAGAGGGCGGTGCCGAGGACGCCGGGAACCGGGCCGAGGGCGGGATGCCGGAGGCGGTTCTCGGCTACCTGGCCCGTTCCCTGACCGACGAGCCCGAGTCGGTGGTCGTGCAGACCGAGCAGCGCCAAGGTTCGGTCCGGCTCCGGCTGCACGTGGCGCCCGAGGACATGGGCCGGGTCATCGGGCGGCGCGGCCGGACGGCGCAGGCCATCCGGACGCTCGTGGGGGTCGCCGGCGTCCGTGACGGGGTCCAGACCAGCGTCGACATCGTCGACGACTGACCAGGTGGCGGTGCCCGGCCCGAGCCGGGAGGCGCCCCGCCCGAGCCGGGAGGCGCCCGGCCCGAGCCGGGAGGCGCCCCGCCCCGGGACAGCCGACCGGCCACCGGCCGAGCCCGCGACCGACCACCGGCCCCCGGAACTGCTCGAGGTCGGCCGGATCGCCCGTGCCCACGGCTTGGGCGGCGAGGTCGTGGTCGACCTGTGGGCCGACCGCCCCGAGCGTGTGTCGCCCGGGTCCGCCTTCTGGGCCGCGGGGGGGACTCTCGTCCTCCGGGTGGTGGCCTCCCGCCCCCACGGGGGTCGTCACCTCGTCCGCTTCGAGGGCATCGCCGACCGAGCGGCGGCCGAGGCCCTACGTGGGGTGCCCCTCGAGGCGCCGCCGCTCGACGACCCCGCCACCCTGTGGGTGCACGAGCTGGTGGGCGCCGAGGTCAGGACGGTGGACGGCCGGTCGCTGGGTGTGGTGATGGCGGTGGAGGCCAATCCGGCCAGCGACCTCCTGGTCCTCGAGGGCGGGGCCCTCGTGCCCCTCGCGTTCGTGGTGGCGCACCGGCCCGGGGAGCAGGTCACGGTCGACGTCCCGGCCGGCCTGCTCGACCTGTGACCGAGGGTGGCGTGCGGGTCGACGTCTTCACGATCTTCCCCGAGGTGATCGAGGGCTACTGCGGGGCCGCCCTCCTCGGTCGGGCGCGCCGGGCCGGGTTGCTCAACCTGCGGGTCCACGACCTGCGCTCCGCCGCCCAGGACCCCCACCGCTCGATGGACGACGCCCCCTTCGGGGGCGGGGCCGGGATGGTGCTGATGCCCGAGCCGATCTTCGGGGCCGTCGAGGCGGTCGAAGCGGCCGGAGGGCTGCCCCGGCCGCTCCTGCTGCTCGCCCCCGGAGGGCGGCGATTCGACCAGTCGGTCGCCTCCGAGCTGGCCGGCTCGGCCGGCGGCTTCTCGCTGCTGTGCGGCCGCTACGAAGGGGTCGACCAGCGGGTCGCCGACCACCGGGTGGACGGGGAGCTGTCGGTGGGGGATTTCGTGCTGGCCGGGGGGGAGGCGGCGGCACTGGTGGTGCTCGAGGCGGTCACCCGGCTGGTGCCCGGTGCCCTCGGCAACGAGTGCTCCACCGGCGAGGAGAGCTTCACCGAGGGCTTGCTCGAGTACCCCCAGTACACCCGGCCGGCCGTGTTCCGGGGATGGGCGGTCCCCGAGGTGCTGCGTTCGGGCGACCACGGCCGGGTGGCCAGCTGGCGCCGGGCCCAGGCACTGCGGCGCACCCTCGAGCGCCGTCCCGACCTGGTGACGGCCCGGGGCGGCCTTCACCAGGACGAGGTCGCGCTGCTGGTGGCGTGGGGCGAGGTGCGACTGCTGGCTGAACACGGCTACGATGTCTGACTCGGCCACGCCCCAGAGCCCGAAAGAACGCGCCCATGCACCCCACCGAGACCATCGACCGAGACAGCCTGCGCGACGACGTCCCTGACTTCCGTCCCGGTGACACGGTCAAGGTCCACGTCCGGGTGGTCGAGGGTAACCGCGAGCGGGTGCAGGTCTTCCAGGGGGTGGTCATCCGTCGCCAGGGCGTGGGGGTGCGCGAGACCTTCACCGCTCGCAAGGTGAGCTTCGGTGTCGGGGTGGAACGGACCTTCCCGGTGCACTCGCCGACCATCGCCAAGATCGAGGTGGCGACCTACGGCGACGTTCGCCGGGCGAAGCTCTACTACCTCCGCGAGCGCTCGGGGAAGGCGGCGAAGGTCAAGGAGAGGCGGATCGCACGCCAGTGAACGGCGCGGCTCGGCCCCTTCCATCGGCCGGCCGGCTCTACGCCGCCCTCCGGGCACCGGGACTGGGCTCCCGGGGACCGGGTGCGAACCACCCATGAGTGAGGAGGACCTCGAGCGGTACGAGGCGGAGATCGAGCTCGCCCTGGTGCAGGAGTACCGGGCGGTGCTCCCCATGTTCGCCTACGTGGTGGAGACCGAACGCCGCTTCTACCTTGCCAACGAGGTGTCGATGACGGTGCGGTCGGACACCTCTCCGACCTGCATCGAGCTCGAGGTGACCGATGCCTGGGTGTGGGACATGTACCGCCCGGCCCGGTTCGTCCCCTCCGTCCGGGTGGTCACCTTCCGTGACGTGAACGTGGAGCGCCTGCCCGAGAAGGAGCTCTGACGGTCCCGGCGCCCCGCAGCCGCTGCCGACGGTACTGCCGATATGACCACCAGCAGGAGGTCCCTCGGGTCGGCCGGTGAGGAGATGGCGGCCGCCCTGTACCTGCGTCTCGGCTTCGAGGTGCTCGACCGAAACTGGCGCTGTGCGGCCGGGGAGCTCGACCTGGTCTGCGGACGCTGGCCGCTCCTGGTCGTCTGCGAGGTCAAGACCAGGCGCAGCACCCGCTTCGGCCCGCCCGAGGAGTCGGTGACGCCGGCCAAACAGCGGCGCATCCGCCGACTGACCGCCCGGTGGCTCGCCGAGCACCGGGTGCCCCATCGCCAAGTCCGCTTCGACGTTGCAGCGGTCGAGGGCGCGCAGGTGCGCCTGCTCGAGGGGGTGTTCTGAGGCTGGCGACCGTCCCGGGCCGGCCTTAGGGTGGCTCTCGCGTGGTCGCCGTCGGGGTTGGCCGGAGAAGGAGGCAGGGTGGAGACCCTGATGATCGAACGGGACGGCGGCGTCGTCACCGTGACCATGAACCGACCGGAGCGGAAGAACGCGGCCAACGGCCGCATGCTCGAGGAGCTCTGGCGGACCTTCGTTGAGGTGGAGCGCCGCACGGAAGACCGGGTCATGGTGCTGACCGGCGCCGGCGGGGCCTTCTGCTCGGGCGCCGACCTGGGGGCGGCCGAGGGGCCGGCCGGGGGCAGCGACCAGCCGGTGCACGGCCTCGTCCGTATGCGAAGGCTGGGGGACGTGGCCCTGGCACTGCACCGGCTGACCAAGCCCACCATCGCCAAGGTGGACGGGGTGGCGGTCGGGGCCGGCCTGGGACTGGCGCTCGGCTGCGACCTGGTGGTGGCCAGCGACCGGGCCCGCTTCTC
>DAHUYA010000186.1 GCA_027315445.1 Acidimicrobiaceae bacterium
CATCAGCCATGTCGACCATGGCAGGTCGACCCTTTCGGACCGCATCCTCGAGCGGACCGGGGCGGTCGACCCCCGGCTCATGCGTGAGCAGTACCTCGACTCGATGGACATCGAGCGCGAGCGGGGCATCACGATCAAGGCCCAGAACGTCCGGGTGTCCTACCGCGACCACGTCCTGCACCTCATCGACACCCCTGGGCACGTGGACTTCGGGTACGAGGTCAGCCGCTCGTTGGCCGCCTGCGAGGGGGCCGTGCTGCTGGTGGACGCGTCGCAGGGGATCCAGGCCCAGACGCTGGCCAACTGCTACCAGGCCCTCGAGCACGACCTCGAGATCGTGGCCGTGCTGAACAAGATCGACCTCCCGGCCGCCGACCCGGACCGGTGCGCCAAGGAGATCGAGCAGGTGCTCGGGCTGCCGGCCGACGACATCCTGCGGATCTCGGCCAAGACCGGGGAGGGGGTGGACGGCCTGCTCGACGCGGTGATCGCCCGGATCCCCCCGCCGGCCGGCGACCGGGAGGCGCCCCTGCGGGCCCTCATCTTCGACTCGTCCTACGACCAGTACCGGGGGGTGGTGAGCTCGGTGCGGGTGATGGACGGGGCGCTGCGGTCGGGGGCACGGGTCCGCTTCATGCAGGCGGGCGGCGTCCACGACGTCGAGGAGATCGGCGTGCGCACCCCCGAGAGCCTCGTGGTGGACGAGCTGGGCCTGGGCGAGGTCGGCTACCTGATCGCCGGCATCAAGGAGGTGGGGGAGGCCCGGTCGGGCGAGACGGTGACCGACGCCGCCGCTCCGGCGGACGGGCCGCTGGCCGGCTACCGCGACCCCAAGCCGATGGTGTTCTGCGGCCTCTACCCGATCGACGGCGACGAGCTGCCCGAGCTGCGCGACGCCCTCGACAAGCTGAAGCTGAACGACGCCAGCTTCACCTATGAGCCCGAGTCGTCGCGGGCGCTCGGGTTCGGCTTCCGGTGCGGCTTCCTCGGCCTGCTCCACATGGAGATCGTCCGGGAGCGGCTCGAGCGGGAGTTCGACCTCTCCCTCATCGCCACCGCACCCTCGGTGGCCTACCGTGCGTACCTGACCGACGGCACGGTGCTGGACGTGGACAATCCCACCGAGCTGCCCAAGGCCAGCCGGATCGACCACGTGGACGAGCCGATCCTGACCGCCACCATCCTGACCCCCACCGAGTACACCGGCACGGTGATGGACCTCTGCCAGAGCCGCCGGGGGGAGATGGTCCGCATGGACTACCTCTCACCCGAGCGCCTCGAGCTCGTGTACCGGATCCCGCTGGCCGAGGTGGTGGTCGACTTCTTCGACCAGCTGAAGAGCCGGACCAAGGGCTACGCGAGCCTCGACTACGAGCCGGCCGACTACGCCACCGCCGACCTGGTCCGGGTCGACCTCCTGATCAACCACGTGCCGGTGGACGCCTTCTCGACCATCGTGCACCGCGTTGCCGCCGACTCCTACGGCCGCCGGATGACCGACAAGCTCCGCACCTTGATCCCCCGGCAGCTGTTCGACGTGCCGATCCAGGCCGCCATCGGGGGCCGGATCGTCGCCCGCGAGACGGTGAAGGCCAAGCGCAAGGACGTGCTCGCCAAGTGCTACGGGGGTGACATCACCCGCAAGCGGAAGCTGCTCGAGCGCCAGAAGGAGGGCAAGAAGCGGATGAAGAACATCGGGCGGGTCGAGGTCCCCCAGGAGGCCTTCATCTCCGCCCTCCGGCTCGAGGACTGAGGACGGGGGAGGGGCCGCCACCGCACGTTGGCACTCGGTAGAATCGAGTGCCAGACGTTCCGCACCATTGCCATGACCAGCGACGACCACCCCAACACCGCCGTGTCCACCCCCGAGGCCGAGCCCTTGGGCCCGCGAAAGGCGGCCATCCTCGAGGCCGTGGTGAGCGAGTACATCGGCACCGCCCAGCCGGTGGGCTCCCAGCACGTCGCCAGGGCGGCCGGGGTCGGGGTGTCGTCGGCCACCGTGCGCTCCGAGATGGTCGCCCTCGAGCACGAGGGGTTCCTGGTGCAGCCGCACACCAGCGCCGGGCGGATCCCCACCGACAAGGGCTATCGGTTCTTCGTCGACCGCCTCACCGAGCCGGGGGTCCTCGGCCCCGCCCAGCGCCACAAGGTGAGCCGGTTCTTCGCCCAGGTCCATGGCGAGATGGAGGAGATGCTCGAGCGGGCCTCCGGGCTGCTGTCCGACCTGACCTCGTACGCCTCGGTGGTCGTGGCACCGGGCCACGAGTCGGTCGTCATCCGCTCGGTCCAGCTGGTGGGTCTCGGTCCCCGCCTGGGGCTGCTGGTGGTCGTGCTGGCCGACGGCACGGTGGAGAAGAGGACGCTCGACCTCGGCGAGGAGGTTGGTGACGACGTGCTGGTGTCGGTGAGCACCCGCCTCCACGCCCACGCCCACGGCCGGGCCATCCCCGAGGCGGGGCCGCTGTCGCCGGTGGGCGACGTCCGCACCGACCGGTTGGCCGAGGTGGCCGGGCGCGCCCTGGCCGACATGGCTGCCGGGAGCGAACGCGAGCAGGTCTTCGTCGGAGGGCCGTCCCGGCTGGCGATGGCCTTCGACGCGGTCGAGCAGGTGCGCTCCGTCCTGGGCATCCTCGAGCAACAGCTGGTGGTGGTGACGCTGTTGCGCGACGTCCTCGATCGCGGCCTGTCAGTGGCGATCGGCGCGGAGCACGGCTACGAGCCGCTCGCCTCCTGTGCCGTCGTGGTGGCCCCGGTGTCGGTGGACGGGGTCAACACCGGGGCGGTCGGCCTGGTCGGGCCGACCCGGATGGACTATGCGCAGGCGCTGGCCGCCGCCCACGTGGTGGGCGAGCGTCTGAGCGAGCGGATCGGCGACGCCCGGGGGGCCGGCTCGGCGGGCGCCACGCCGACCGAGGGCGCACCTGGGGAGGCGTCGGCCGGCGGGGAGTCGTCCCGGCGACGGAGCAAGGGCCGCAACGCCGGCACCTCGAGCACGAGCGGAGGCCGCCATGCCCGGCGCTGACCGGATGTCCGACCTCTACGAGTTGCTCGGAGTCCGGCCGGGCGCCAGCGACGAAGAGATCAAGCGCGCCTACCGCCGCAAGGCCCGCGAGCACCATCCCGACGCCAACGCCGGGGACCCCGACGCGGAGGCCCGCTTCAAGGAGGTGTCCTTCGCCTACGAGGTCCTTCGCGACCCGGAACGCAGGGCGCGCTACGACCGTTACGGGCCGGCCAGCTTCGGCCAGGGCGGGGCCGGGGGCACGGGCGGCATGGGGTTCGACTTCGACGGCGGTCTCGGTGACCTGTTCGAGGCCTTCTTCGGGTCCATGGCCGGTGGCAGCCGCCGGCGTGGTCCGCAGTCGGGTGCCGACGCCGAGGTGGTGCTGCAGCTCGAGTTCCCCGAGGCGGTGTTCGGGGCCCGCAAGGAGCTGTCGGTGCGCCTCCCGGTCGCCTGCGAGACGTGCGCCGGCTCGGGGGCGGCGCCCGGCACCTCCCCGGTGCCCTGCCCGGACTGCCAGGGCACCGGCGAGATCCGGCGGATCCGCCAGTCCCTGCTCGGCCAGGTGGTCACCGCCGTGGCCTGCGGTCGGTGCCAGGGGCTGGGCGAGACCATCCCGAGCCCCTGCCCCGACTGCCGGGGCGAGGGGCGCCGGCTCGAGGAGCGCACCTTCGCCGTCGAGGTGCCGGCGGGCGTGGAGGACGGCTCCACCCTCCGGCTCGCCGGGCGCGGCCCGGCCGGTCCGAGGGGTGGCCCGAACGGCTCGCTCTTCGTGCACCTGTCGGTGGCCGCCGACGAGCGCTTCGAGCGGAGCGGCGACGACCTGCACACCAGAGTCCACATCGGGATGGCCCAGGCCGCCCTCGGGGTCTCGGTGGAGGTGGCCACGCTCGAGGAGGCCCGCCAGATCGAGGTCCCGGCCGGCACCCAGAGCGGCCACGTCATCCGGCTGAAGGGTGCCGGGGTGCCGCATCTGCGTGGTCGGGGGCGGGGCGACCTCTTCGTGCACCTGCTGGTGGACACCCCGACGGGGCTCACCCCCCGCCAGGAGGAGCTGCTGCGCGAGCTGGCCACCGAGCGCGGGGAGACCCTGACCTCGGCCGGGCACGACGGGGTCATCTCCCGGATCCGCTCCGCCTTCGGCTGACCGGTGGCGGCGGGCGGGGACGTCGTCGGGTCGGGGGGGGCGACGCGCTCGGCGACGCCCGTCGCCATGCTGGCGGCGCGTGCGTCCGCCGCCGCCCAGGTCTTCGTGGACGACCTCGACCACCCGATCCTGTCCCCCGACGACGAGCACCACCTGGCCAGGTCCCTCCGGCTCCAAGACGGCGAGCCGGTGGTGGCGGCCGACGGGCAGGGGGGCTGGCGGGCGTGCCGCTTCCGTGCCGGGCGGGTCCCGGGGGGCCGGGCAGTCGGCGGGCACCTCGAGGCTGACGGACCCGTCCACCGGGAGCCCCCACCGCCCTTCCGGCTGACCGTGGCGTTCACTCCGGTGAAGGGGGACCGACCCGAGTGGGTGGTCCAGAAGCTGACCGAGCTCGGCATCGACGAGATGGTGCCCCTGGTGGCCGACCGGTCGGTGGTGCGTTGGGAGGGCGAGCGCGCCCGGGCCGCGCTCGACCGGCTGCGGCGGGTCGCCCGCGAGGCCGCCTGCCAGTCCCGCCGCGTGCGCCTGCCGGAGGTCGGCGAGCCGACGACCCTGGCCGCGCTGCGCGGAGGGATCGCCGGGGAGACCGTGGTGGCCGACCTCGGGGGCGATCCTCCCACCGGCACGGCGCGCCTCGTGGCGGTCGGTCCCGAAGGGGGGTGGAGCCCCGAGGAGCGGGGGATGGGGCTGCCGACGTTGGGTCTGGGCCCCCACGTGTTGCGGGCCGAGACGGCGGCGGTGGCCGCCGGGGTCCTGCTCAGCGCCTTGCGGGACGCAACGGTGCAGGCGGGTCGGGCACCGTCTGTGGTTCCCCCTTCGACGTCCCGACCGGTCCCCGGTCAGGGGCGACCCGACGGCATGTAGCTTCGGGCGCGTGTTCCGGCCCGGGCAGGACGACGACTCGTCGAGCAGGCGTTGGCGGATCGCGCCGCCGGCGCCCGAACGCCTCTACCCTGGATGCCGGCAGGCGACCGGACGGCCGGACGCGGCCCCGCGGTGACCGTGTGACCCCAGACGACCAAGACCGGCAGGAGGACAACGAGACGAGCTGCATCTTCTGCCGCATCGTGGCGGGGGAGCTGCCCGCCGAGGTGGTGCACCGGAGCGACCACACGCTGGCCTTCCGGGACATCAACCCGGCGGCGCCGGTCCACGTGCTGGTGGTGCCGCGCCAGCACGTCGAGAACGCGGCGGCGTTGGGCGCGGAGCACGCCGAGGTGGTGACCGCCATGCTGGCCGCCGCTCGGGAAGTGGCCGAGGCCGAGGGCATCGGCCTGCCGGACCGGGGTTACCGCCTGGTGTTCAACGTCGGGCCCGACGCCCTCAATTCCGTGCCGCACCTGCACCTCCACGTGATCGGCGGCCGGGCGATGACGTGGCCCCCCGGGTGAGCACCACCCCGGGGGGGGAAGGTGGCCCGCTGGCCGTGCCCGGGGGACAGGGCGGCGGTGCGGGGACCGGGGCGCCGGCCGGCACCCTGTCTGGGCGAGCTCAGACGACGGTCGCCCACAACCACCTGATGGCCGGCCTCCTCGGCCAGCGCGACGAGTTGCTGCGGCTGGTGGAGGCCTCCTTCCCCGACACCCGGATCGTCGTGCAGGGGAATCTGATCAACGTGGAGGGGCCGGAGGCCGAACGGGTGGCCCGGCTCTTCGACGAACTGGTGCTGGTGCTCGAGTCCGGCCAGGCCCTCGACGCCGCCACGGTGGCCCGCACCATCGACATGGTCCGGGAGGACGTGCGCCCCTCCGAGGTGCTCAACGTCGAGGTGGTGCGCGCCGCCAGGGGGCGCCCGGTGCGGCCGAACACGGCCGGCCAGAAGCGCTACACCGACGCCATCGCCTCCAGCACCATCACCTTCGGCATCGGCCCGGCCGCCACCGGCAAGTCGTACCTGGCGGTGGCCCTGGGCGTGCAGGCGCTGCAGTCGCGCCAGGTGAACCGGATCATCCTGACCAGGCCGGCGGTGGAGGCGGGTGAGCGCCTGGGCTTCCTGCCGGGCGACCTCATGGCCAAGGTCGACCCCTACCTCCGTCCCCTCTACGACGCCCTCTTCGACCTTCTCGAGCCCGAGGGCGCCCAGCGGTTGCTCGACCGTGGGACCATCGAGGTGGCGCCGCTCGCCTTCATGCGGGGGCGGACGCTCAACTCCTCGTTCATCATCCTCGACGAGGCCCAGAACACCACCCCCGAACAGATGAAGATGTTCCTCACCCGCATCGGCTTCGGCTCCAAGTGCGTGGTGACCGGGGACGTGACCCAGATCGACGTGTCCGGAGGCCGGTCGGGCCTGGTCGGCCTCGAGAAGGTGCTCGGCGGCATCGAGGGCGTCTCGTTCGTGCACCTGACCCGCCGGGACGTCGTCCGCCACAAGATCGTGGCCGACATCATCGACGCCTACGAGGACGCAGAGCGGCGGGCGACCCCCGGCGGCGATTCCCACGACACCCATGGCGGTTGACGTCTTCGCCGCGGACGAGCAGTCCGACCGGCCGATCGACCTCGACCGTTGGGCCACCCTCGCCCGGGAGGTGCTCAGGGCGCGTGGGGTGAAGGGGGCGGTGGAGGTGTCCCTGCTGTTCGTGGACGAGGAGTCGATCAGCGCGCTCAACGAGCGGTTCCTCTCCCGCCCGGGACCCACCGACGTGCTGGCCTTCCCCATCGAGGACGAGCCCGGGCCGAGCGGTCGGTCTCCCGACCTCGGGGGGACCGGGCCGGGCAGCGACGTCGTCGGCGAGCCGTTGCTCCTGCTCGGCGACGTGGTGATCTGCCCGTCGGTGGCCGCGGCCAACGCGGTGGTCAACGAGGTGGCCTTCGAGGACGAGCTGGCCCTGCTGGTGGTGCACGGCCTGCTCCACCTGCTCGGCATGGACCACGAGGAGGAGGCGGAGGCCCAGCGGATGGAGAAGCTCGAGCGCAAGCTGCTCGCCCGCTTCCACCGCCCGGAAGGGACCCAGGGGGCGGTGGCCCTCGAGGAGGGCGGCCTGCCGGCATGATGGCCGCCCAGGGGTTCCAGGCCGTCGACTGGCTGCTGCTGGCGGTCGTCGTGGTGCTTCTGGTGGTGTCGGGCATCTTCGCCCTGGCCGAGACCAGCCTGGTGCGGACCGGGCTGGTGAAGGCCAAGTCCTTGGAGGGCGACCGCCGGCGCGGCGCCCGCCAGTTGGTGCGGTTGGTCGAGCACCCGGAGCGGTTCCTCAACCCGGTCCTGCTGCTGGTGCTCATCTGCCAGCTGGTCTCGGCCACCCTGATCGGGGTCCTCGCCGACCACTGGCTGGGGGCGCTCGGCGTGGTGGTGGCGACCGTCTTCGAGGTGGTGGTGATCTTCGTCCTGTTCGAGGCGATGCCCAAGAACTGGGCGGTCCACAACGCCGAGCGGGCCGCCCTCTTCAGCGCCCCCATCGTGAGCGCCGTGGTCCGCTTCCCGCCGGTGAGGGCCGTCTCGGCGGTGCTGATCGGCCTGGCCAACCTGATGATCGGCCGCACGGGCGGGAACATGGAGGAGGTGCGGGCCAGCCACGTCACCGAGTCGGAGCTGTTGGCGATGGCGGACGTGGCCCACGCCGAGGAGGTGATCGAGACCGCCGAGCGGGCCTTCATCCACTCGATCATCGACTTCGGCGACGCGGTGGTGCGCGAGGTGATGGTGCCCAGGCTGGACATGGTGAGCCTCGAGGCGGGCGCGACGGTCCGGACCGGCCTGCAGGAGGCGCTCGACGCCGGGCGGAGCCGCCTCCCCGTGTTCGAGCACAACATCGACGACGTCATCGGGATCGCCTACGCCAAGGACCTGATCCGGGCCGAGCACGAGGGCCACGGCCAGGACCCGGTGCGTCAGCACGTCCGTCCGGCGCACTTCGTGCCGGAGACCAAGCGCCTCTCCGGCCTGCTCCGCGAGATGCAGGAGCTGCAGTACCACCTCTCGATCGTGGTGGACGAGTACGGCGGCACCGCCGGCCTGGTCACCCTCGAGGACCTCATCGAGGAGCTGGTCGGCGAGATCGTCGACGAGTTCGACGTCGAGGAGCCGGTGGTCGAGCGCCGACCCGACGGCAGCATCGTGGTGGCCGGCCGTCTCGGCATCGACGACGCCAGCGAGCTGGTCGGCGCGCAGCTGCCCGAGGGCACGTGGGACACGGTGGGCGGCCTCATGCTCGACGTGGCCGGCCGGGTGCCTCGCCAGGGCGAGGCGGTGGAGGTGGACCACTTCCGGCTTGTCGCCGAGCGGGTGCAGGGGCGTCGCATCGGTCGTGTCCGCATCGAGCGGACCGTCCCCGAGCCGCAGCTCGAGCCCGCCGAAGGCTGAACGGGGTGCGCAGCGGCTTCGTGACGGTGGTGGGCCGGCCCAACGTGGGCAAGTCGACGCTGGTGAACGCCATGGTCGGCTCCAAGGTGACCATCACCGCCCCACGTCCCAACACCACCCGTCACAGCGTCCGCGGGGTGGTGCACCGGCCCGACGGGCAGCTGGTGCTGACCGACACCCCCGGCATCCACCGTCCGCGGACGGCGCTGGGGGAGCGGCTGAACGAGACGGCCGGCGCCTCGCTGGTCGACGTGGACGTGGTGATCGCGGTGGTCGACGCCACCGCCCCGATCGGCCCGGGGGACCGGCTGGTGCTCGGGCGCGCCCTGCGGGCATCCACCGCCGGCGAGGGCACCCGGGTGGTGGTGGCGGTCAACAAGGCGGACGTCGCCTCCCGCCAGCAGGTGGTCGAGCGGCTGGCCGGGGCGGCCGAGGCGGTCGAGCACCTGGCGGCCGAGGACGAGCGGCTGGCCGGGGCGGCCGAGGTGGTGGAGTACTTCCCGGTCTCGGCGGTCACCGGCGAGGGGGTGGGTGCGCTGCTCGACGCGGTGGCCGTGCTCCTGCCCGAGGGCCCCGCCTACTACCCGTCCGACATGGTGAGCGACACCCCCGAGGCCCTGCGGGTGGCCGAGCTCGTCCGCGAGCAGCTGCTCCTGCGGGCGCGCGACGAGCTGCCCCACTCCATCGCCTGCCGGGTGACCGAGTGGGAGTGGCCGCGGATCCGGTGCGAGATCCTGGTCGAGCGGGACTCGCAGAAGGGGATCGTCATCGGCCGGGGCGGGTCGGTGCTGAAGGAGGTGGGCACCGCCGTCCGCAGGCAGCTGGCGCCAGGCGCCTACCTCGAGCTGTTCGTCCGGGTGGAGAAGCGCTGGCAGCAGCGGGAGGACGCCCTCGACCGCCTGGGCTACTGATGTGGAACGGCTTGTCGGGGTGCCCGGGTCAGCCGGGAGCCAGGACCCGCGCCAGGAAGTCGGCCACCTGGCGGCGGTCGGTCGACCGGCGCATCGGGGGCAGGGCCGCCAGCAGGGCGGCCCGGTAGCCCGCCGTCGCCAGTCGGGGGTCGAGGACCGCCACCACCCCGCGGTCGTCGGCCGAGCGGATCAGGCGCCCGGCTCCCTGGGCCAGCAGCATCGCGGCACGGGGGAGGTCCACCAGCCGGAAGGCCGCGTCCCCGGCGCGTTCCCGCCGGGCCTCGAGGAGTGGGTCGTCGGGGCGGGCGAACGGCAGCCGGTCGAGGGTCACCAGGCTGAGCGCCCTCCCGGGGACGTCCACCCCCTGCCAGAAGCCGAGGGTGGCGAACAGGCACGAGGTCTCGTCGGCGGTGAATTGCGCGAGCAGGCGCCCCTTGGGCTGCTCCCCCTGCACGAGCACCCGGTAGGGGAGCCGCCCGGCCAAGGCCGCCGCGGCCGCCTCGGTGGCCCGGCGACTGGTGAAGAGGGCCAGTGTGCGACCGCCGGCCGCGCCGATCAGCGCTTCGAGCTCCTGGTGCAGCGCCGCCTCGGCGTCGGGCTGGCGCCGGTCCGGGAGGTGGCGGGCCACGTAGAGCATCGAGTGCGACCGGTAGTCGAACGGGCTGCCGACGTCGAGCTGGTCGACGGCGAACCCGTCGAGCCCGAGCCGCTCCGGCGTCCGCAGCGGGACGGTGGCACTGGTGAGGACGGCCGTGACCTGGCACCAGAGGGCGGCGGCCAGCGCCGGGGCCACGTCGATCGGCGAGAGCCGCAGCACCGGCGCCTGGCGCGAGCCGTCCACCCAGGCGACCTCGTCGGGCGTGCGGGCCGCCAGACGCTGGAGGTCCTCGGCCAGGTGGCCGGCGGCGCTGAGGGCCCGCTGGTGGCGGCCGGCCGCTTGGCTCGCCCCTGCTTCGCCGTCCCGGGGGGCCTCGGCGGCCTCGGCGCCGCTGCCGCCGCCCCGCCGGCGGAGCTCGGCCGTC
>DAHUYA010000193.1 GCA_027315445.1 Acidimicrobiaceae bacterium
GTGGAGACGGTGGTGGACGGTGAGCCGACCGGCAACCGCCCGGGCACCCTGCTCCGGTCGGGGCGCGACACCTACTCGGTGCTCCCCTGAACGTCCGGGCCGGTTCGGTGCCGCCGGCCGGAGGGCTCCCCGTCACGGGCAGGCCGGGGCCCCCGCCAGCAGGGCGAAGAGGGCCATCATCGGAGCTGAGCGGTTGAGGGGGGATCCGCCGCCGGTGAACAGCCCGGTCCGGGACGACCGGCGCCGGCGCCACATGCCCTCGGCGTAGGCGGCCGCCGCCCGGGTGATGCGGGGGTCGGGTCGGTGGCGGCCGAGCAGCCAGAGGTTCCGGAAGTAGATGGCGTTGAACGCAGGGCCCTGGGACTCGAGCGCGGCGCCGAAGAAGTGCCCGAGCGCGGCGTCGGCGGTGGCCGCGGCCTGTTCGAGATAGGCCGGGTCCCCGGTCGCCTCGTACAGCAGCACACCGGCGCCGACCATGGCGCCCTGGTTGTACGACCAGGTGGTCCGCTCGAGCCGGCCCCGGGGGTCGATCCGGTCGGCGTAGAGGTCGTCGGGCCCGAGGAGGGCCCCACGGACCCAGCGGTAGAGGCGGACCCCCCACTCGAGGGCCGCCGGGTCGCCCGTGCGGCGGTGCACCCGCAGGGCGAGCTCCGCCACCGGGGCGTTGGCACAGGTGTTCCGGGACGTGGTGTCCGGGGAGGGCTTCCACCGGATGCCCCCCGGGCAGGCCCAACCGGTGTGGTCGGACCAGCCGGCGGTGGTCGACGTGAGCAGGTCGCCGGCCAGCTGCAGGGCCGCCGGGTCGCCGGTGCGTTCGCAGTGGGCCACCGCCGCCAGGCCGATCCAGGCGTTGTCGTCGTAGAAGACGTCCCCGCCCCGCCCGAGCGGCGGGACCACCTGCGACTCGAAACCGCCCGCCGGCACCCGGTCGGGTCGGGCGGGGCCGTCCGGGGTGCCGGGTCGACGGTAGGCGTCGAGGCCGTGGCGGAGCCGGGGCAGGAGCGCCGCCGCCTCCTGGCCCGTGTCGCCGGGCAGGGCGGCCAGGGTGCAGGCGGCCGCCCAGGCGTTGGCGAACGGCCACAGGCTCTCGTAGTGCCGGCCCCCGAGGGGGCGACGGCTCCCGAACAGCCCGTGCCGGCCGCTATAGAGGCGCCGGGCGGTGACCGCACGGAGGCAGGACCGGGCCCGTCGCTCGGCCACCGCCCGCCCGTGGGCGGGCCCATCGGCGCTCAGCACCCGGTGGGCTTCCGGCGGGCGGCCCCGTGACAGCCGGGTGCCATCGGGCTCACCGGGCAACCGCCGCCGCCCCGTTCAGCGCAGCCGGTAGTCCGGTGCCCGTCCGCTGCGCCCCGCCTCGACCGCCTCGACGGCATCGTGGGTCGCCAGGCTCAGGATCTGCGCTCTGGCCTCGAGCTCGATCGCCGTCTCGAGGCTCGGTGACTCGAGTGCCGCCCATAGCCCGGACTTGCCCATCCAGTTGCCCATCGGGTTCTGGCGGACCACCTGGGTCGCCATCGCCAACGCCTCGTCGAGCAGGGCGTCGTCGGGGACGGTCCGCAGGACCAGTCCCCACTCGGCCGCCTCCTCGGCACCGACCCGCCGGCCGGTCAGGACGACCTCGGCCGTCCGTTGCGCGCCGACTGTCCGCTGGAGCAACCAGGCCAGCCCGAACTCCGAGCCGCTCATCCCAAAGGCGGTGAACGCAGGTTCGAAGTAGGCGGAGCGGGCGGCCAGGCGGAGGTCGCCCGCCATCGCCAGCACGAACCCGCCGCCCACCGCGGGACCGTTGACCGCGGTGATCACCGGCTGGGGCAACCGGCGCAGGCGGGGGACCAGCTGGGCCCACCGCCGGTGGAGGAGCAGCTGCAGGTAGGGGCCCTCGGGGCCTTCGGGGACCCAGTCCGGGCGGCCGGTGTCGTGACGATCGTGGCCGGCGCAGAACCCGCGGCCCGCACCGGTGACCACCAGGGCGCGGTAGGTGAGGTCGTGCTCGAGCTGCTCGGTGACCCCGAAGAGCTGGTCGAGGGTGGCCTCGTCGAGAGCGTTGAGGCGCTCGGGGCGGTGCAGGGTGAGGAGGCCGACGTGCGGTGCCGGCTCGGTCAGGACGACGGTCACGTTCGGCACCTCCGAGCTCGGCGACGTGCATCGCTACCACACGGCCGACCGGGCCCGCCCCCGCCGCCGGGGTGCGCGGCCGCCCCCGGCGGCGGGGCCGGTCAGGCCGGCACCCCGGGGTCGTCCGCCCCGCCGTCGATCTGGGCGGGGTGCTGCTCGTCCTCCGCCCCCGCGTGCCCGTCGGCCACCGCGCCGGCGAGGCCGTCGATCGCCGAGGGCCCCCCGGTCAGGGAGTTGACGAGCCCGCCGAGCAGGTCCATCGGGACGACGATCTTGGTCGAGGGAGAGGTACCGATCAGCTTCAGGGTCTCGAGGTACTGGAGCTGCATGGTGTTGCGGTCGAGGCCGCGCCCGACGGCGAAGATCCGCTCGAGGGCCGCCGCCAGCCCTTCGGCTCGCAGGATGGCGGACTGCCGCTCGCCTTCGGCTCCCAGGATGGCCGCTTGCTTGGTCCCCTCGGCCAGGGTGACCGCCGCCTGCTTCTGCCCCTGTGCCTCGGTGATGGCCGCCCGCCGTGTCCGCTCGGCCGACATCTGGCGGGTCATCGCCTCCTGGACGCCTGCGGGCGGGTTGACCTCGCGGACCTCGACCGTGGTCACCTTCACCCCCCACCGCTCGGTGACCTCGTCGAGGCGCACGCGCAGGGAGGCGTTCATCGCCTCGCGCTTGGACAGGACGTCGTCGAGCGGCATGTCGCCCACCACGCTGCGCAGAGTGGTGGCGGCGACGTTTTGGGCGGCCGCCGCGAAGTTCTGGACCTGCAGGACCGACATGGAAGGGTCCACCACCTTGTAGAAGATGATGAAGTCGATCGAGATCGAGGCGTTGTCCTGGGTGATCGCCGTCTGGTGGGGGATCTCGAGGAACCGCTCGCGCAGGTCGACCCACGAGGTGCGGTCGGTCACCGGGTTGATCAGCACCAGCCCCGGCCCCCGCAGTCCGATCGCCCGGCCGAGCCGGAACAGCACGATCCGCTGGTACTCGCGCACGATCCTGACCGACATGGCGAAGAGGGTCAGCATCAGCAGGACCACGACCGCCACCACGACACCGACGATCATGTCGACCGCTCCTTTCCACCGGTGCCATTGCCGGCGCCGGGCTCGTCGGGCAGCACCGGCTCCTCGGACCAGACCTCGAGGTGGACCCCGGTCGTCCGCAGCACCTGTACCCGGGTCCCCGCCGGGGCGGCACCGTTCACCGACACCGCCGACCAGTGCTCGCCGCGCACGCTCACGACACCCTCGGGCGTCAGGTCGGAGACGACCACCCCCTCTGCTCCCTCGAGGGAGGCGGGCCGTCCAGCGGTCCCGGCGCGTCCGGACAAGCCGAACCACGCCAGCACGCCCACCCCGCCCGACACCGCCAGATCGGCGCCGAGCAACGTCCAGAGGAGCGGTGCCGACCGCCCGTCGGCCGCCATGAAGAGGAGCCAGGCCGCCGCGACCAGCCCGACCGCAACCGCCGCTGCGTGCACGTGGGGTCCCGAGTGGAACCCGAGGAGGGCGGTCAGAAGCACCGAGCCGAGCAGAACTCCCGCGACCACCCACACGTCCACGTCACCTCCCCTTCGGGTACCCGGTCACCTCACGTGGTCGGGTAGTGCTCCACCACGGCGTCGGGGCCGGGGAAGAAGGTGCCCTCGTGCCCGTCGTCGCTCCAGCGCACCAGGTAGGGGGGCTCACCCTCCCGGCCCTCCACCGCAAGGATGAGTGCGTCCCGGTTGGGCTCGCCGACCCGGTGCCCCCGCACCACGATCCTGTCGCCGACCGCTGCCTGCATCTCAGCCTCCCTTCGCCGCCACGCCCGTAGCTGGCATGGGTCGACGCCCGGGTCCGCCCGCCCCGGCCGTCGACCGGATGCGGCGACCCTGTCGCGCCGCCGTGCCACGACTATCGCGCCGCCCTGCCCTGGGGTGCTAGAGCCGATGGTCCCATCGAGCCGACCCACCGGCGGGGAGGGTCCGGGGAGCCCGGCGCCGAACGGTGCGACCCGGCGCCGGCCGGCGGGGCCCGGCGGCGGCTCAGCCGCGTGGCACCAGCCGGTAGCCGGCCCCGCGCACCGTCTGGATCATCGGGGCCAGACCCGGGCGGTTGAGCTTCCGGCGCAGGTACCCGACGTAGACGTCCACGATGTTGCTCGACGGGTCGAAGCCGTAGTCCCAGACGCGGTTGAGGATCTGCACCCGAGAGAGGATCTGGGTCGGGTTGCGCATGAAGATCTCGAGCAACGACCACTCCCGGGGGGACAGCTCGATGGCGTACTCCCCGCGGCGCACCTCTTTGGACACCAGGTCGAACGTCAGGTCCTCGACCGTGAGCACCGTGCCGGTCTGCTCGTGCTCGCTCGTCCGCAGGGCCGCACGGATGCGGGCCAGCAGCTCGTCGAAGGCGAACGGCTTGGTGATGTAGTCCACCGCCCCGGCGTCGAGCCCCGCCACCTTGTCGGTGGTGCTCTGCCGGGCGGTGACGATCAGCACGGGCAGGCGGGTCTGTCGTGCGCGGAGCTTGGGCAGGAGCGCCATCCCGTCGGTGCCCGGCAGGTTGAGGTCGAGCAGCACGAGGGAGAGGTCCTCCCCCAGCTCGGCGCTCAGGGCGAGGGCCTGACCCTCGTCGCCGGCCACCGAGACGGCGTAGCCCTCCGCAGCGAGGCCCCTGGAGAGGAAGGCGGCGATCCGCGGGTCGTCCTCCACCACCAGGATCTGGGTCACCACACACCCCGGCTCGCCACCGGACCCCGGTTCCCCGCAGTCCCCCGGCCCGCCACCGGACCCCGGTTCACCACGTCAGGGAAGGGCCGCCGCCAGCGGCGGGCTCGCCGGCTCGACCAGCAGGCGCGTGGCGGGGAGGGTGAGCCGGAAGCGGCTGCCCTCGCCGACCCGGCTCTCCAGCGACACGCGACCCCCGTGCGCCTCGGCCACCGCCTTCACGATGGCCAGTCCGAGACCGCTCCCCCCGTAGGTGCTGGTGGACGACCGCCGGAACCGGTCGAAGAGCACCGGCTGCTCGTCCTCGGCGATGCCTCGGCCGGTGTCCGCCACCTCGATCACCACCTCGCCGGCTTCGATCCAGGCGCCGACCGAGATGCTGTCCTCCTCCCCGGTGGCCCTGACGGCGTTGTCGAGCAGGTTGAGGATCGCACCCCGCAGCTTGGCGGCGTCGCCGCGCACCGACGCCTTCGGCACACCGGTCAGGGACCAGCTGCGCTTGGCCATCACCTGGGCCGCCTCGAAGAGCTCGCCGAGCAGGGTGGGAAGGTGGACGGCCTCCTCGAGCAGGAAGTCGGGCTCGAGCGCACGGCCGAGGAACAGCAGCCGCTCGGTCATCAGCGACAGCTGGGTCAGCTCGTCGAGCACCAGGACGATCGTCTCCTGGTCCCCTGGGCCGGTCCCCTGGCGGGCCAGGAGCTCGAGGTGCCCGCGGGCGATGGTGATGGGGGTCCGGAGCTGGTGGGAGACGTCGGCCAGCAGCCGGCGCTGTGAGCTGAAGGCGGCGTCGAGCTGGCCCAGCATGTCGTCCACCGTGTGGGCCAGGCGGCCGACCTCGTCGTGGGGGCCGCGGTAGGGCAGACGTTGAGCCAGGTCGCCGGCGCGGGCGGCCTCGGCGGCCTCGGTGACATTGTTGATCGTGCGGAGCACCCGCCGCAGCAGCAGGTACCCCGCCCCGACCGCCGCCAGCAGGGCGCCCATACCCTCGAGGATCGCCAGGGCCAGCTGCTCGTTGCGGTCGGGGTTGAGCGTGGCCAGGTTGGCGGCGGCCACGAAGGTGCCGATCCGCCGGTCGCCCACCAGCAGGGGCGTGGCGCCGACGCGGTAGCTGGCGCCCCGGAACGGCACGGTGATCAGCTCGGTGACCGGCGGTGGCCTCCGGACCCAGGCGGCCACCTGGGGGACGGCGGTCATGAGGCTCGACCGGCGATTGGCCAAGGCCGGCACCTCCGGTCCGGAGGGGGAGGGGCGCAGGCCGAGGATGAGCAGGAGCTTGTGGCTGGTGACGTGGCTCTGGAGGTAGCCCTGCGAGAAGGCGGCGAGCGTCTGGCCCGGCGGCCGCCCGGCGGCCGCCCCGGTGTACTCCTGGGCCTCGTCCACCAGGTCGGTGTTGAGGGCGCTGGTCAGTCGCTGGGTGATCACCCGGTCGGATTGCCAGACGATGAGCCCGATGATGACCATCAGCGACAACGTGTACACCGTCATGAGACGGGTGGTCATCCCGAAGCGTCCCAGCCGCCGCGCCACCCGCCGGGTCGCGTGCGTCACGCCGTCACACTAATCGTGCCCCGGTCGGCCTCACGCCCCCCTCCGGCGAGCGGGCAGCAGTCCCAACCCTCCGCCAGCCCGATCACGAACGGCTCGCCGTTGGGGACGGACGCCGGCGCCCCTGCCGGGGTGTGGCCCAGGTGCTCGAGGATCGCCCGCAGCGGGCCCTGATGGCTGACGACCAGGACCGCGGCGGCGGGAGCCGCCCCGGCAAGGACGGCGTGGAGCACGCCGAGCACCCGGACCTCCGCCTGTCGGCGCGACTCGCCGTTGGGAAGCTCGCCCGGAGGGACGTGGCGGTATCGGGGGTCGTGCCGGGGGAGCCGCCGATCGCCAGGATCGAGCGGCGGGGGGAGGGCGAGGGGGTCGTCGCGCCATCGCCGGCGCTCATCGCGGTCCCACTGGCGACGCAGCTCGTCCTTCGACAGCCCCTCGAGCGCGCCGAGGTGCCGTTCGTTGAGCTGCCAGTGGGACTGCACGGGCGTCGAGGGGCACCCGGCTGCCCCCAGGAGGTGCCGGGCGGTGTCGCCCGCCCGCCGCAGCGCGCTGGCGTGTGCCCGGTCGATCCGGATCCCGGCCCCCGCCAGCCGCCGCCCGGCGTCGGCGGCCTGCCGGATCCCCCGGGTGGTCAGGCCGGGGTCACCCCACCCGGTGAGCAGTCCCCTGGCGTTCCACTCGCTCTCGCCGTGCCGGACGAGCACCAGCGTCGTCACGACAGGGCTGCGTCGAGACACCACTCGAGGGGTGCCACGACCACCGGGTGGAAGGTGTCGGGGGTGCCCCGGCCGAGGGTCGACAGCTCGAGGCCCGCCGCCGCGGTGGCGGCCGGTGGGAGGCTCCCCACCAGGTCGAGGACGAGGTGGCCGTCCATCGACCCGGCCAGCGTGACCGGGTCGAGGGTGGCGAACTCCGGCCAGGCGGTCGCCACCACCACCACCTCGGCCCCCCGGGCGGCCAGGTAGGGGTCGTCCCGCTGCAGGTGCGCCAGGGCCGGCGCCGACGCCACCGGGTCGTAGGTGGAGACGTCGGCGCCCTGGTCGAGGAGACCCTGCACCACGGCCAGCGCCGGCGAGTCCCGCACGTCGTCGGTCCCCGGCTTGAAGGCGAGCCCGAGGACGGCCACTCGCCGCCCGGCCAGCGGGCCGAGGAGCGCGGCCAGCCGGTCGACGACGCGGCGGCGGGCCCAGGCGTTGACATCACGGGCGGCCCGGCTGAGTGCGGGGTCGAAGCCCACCGACTCTGCGGTGGCGATCAGCCCGGAGAGGTCCTTGCCGAGGCACGAGCCGCCGAAGCCGGGTCCGTGGCCGAGGAAGCTCGAGCCGATCCGGTGGTCCATCCCCACGCCGGCGAGCACCGGCACTGCATCCGCCCCTACCCGCTCGCAGAGACCGGCGATCTCGTTGGCGAAGGAGATCTTCATGGCCAGGAAGGCGTTGGAGGCGCACTTGACCAGTTCGGCGCTCCGCCGGTCGCAGCGCAGCATGGGCCACGACGGCGGGTAGAGGTCGGCGACGGCCTCGGCCGGCTCGGGCTCGTCGGCTCCGATGACGACCCGGTCCGGCTCGAAGAAGTCGTCGATCGCCTGGCTCTCGCGCAGGAACTCGGGGTTCGAGACGACGTCGACCCGGCACCCGGGCGCCGCCGAGAGCGCGGCCAGCAGCTCGAGTGCTTCACCGGTCCCCGGTGGCACCGTGCTCTTCACGGCCAGGACCAGGTCACCGGTGGCCGCCGCCGCCACCTCGGTGGCCGCTGCCGCCAGCTGCCGCAGGTCCGGGCGACCGTCGGGCCGCGGCGGGGTGCCGACGCAGAGCATGGCGACCGTCGCGCCGGGCACCGCCTCCCGGGCCTCGGTGGTGAAGCGGAGCCGGTCGGACCGAAGGCCGTCGGCGAGCAGCTGGTCGAGGCCCGGCTCGTAGATGGGCACCTGGCCGCGCCGCAGTCGGGCCACCTGCTCGGCGTCCCGCTCGAGGCAGTGCACCCGGTGGCCGAGGGCCGCCAGGCAGGCGGCGGCCGTCAACCCGACGTAGCCTGCGCCCACCACGCACACCGTGCTGACGCGCCCGGGGGGCGGGGCCGCTGCCCGAAGGCTGATGTGGTTCATGCCGTCCTCCTGTCGGTGTCGCCGGCCCCGGCGGTCGCCAGTGCCGAGTAGCGTCCCCCCGCCCGCCACAGATCGAGGTGGCTGCCTCGCTCGGCGATGCGGCCGCCCTCGAGCATGGCGATGGTGTCGGCCCGCCGCACGGTGTGGAGCTGGTGGCTGACCAGGATGGTCGTCCGACCCTCACCCACCCGGTCGAGGGCGTCGAGCAGCACCGACTCGATGCCGGCGTCGAGGCCGGTCGTCGGCTCGTCGAGCAACAGGATCGGCGCGTCCCGCACCACCGCCCGGGCCAGCAGCACGCACTGGCGCTGCCCGCCCGACAGCGACGCCCCCCGCTCGGCCACGACCGCGTCGTATCCGCCGGGCAGGCTCTCGATCACCTCGTGCACCCCGGCGACCCGGGCGGCCGCCACCGCCGCCGTGCGGCGTGAGGGCTCGTTCAGGCCGTAGGTGATGTTCTCCCAGATGGTCGCCCGGAAGAGGTAGGGCTCCTGGGGGACGAAGGCGATCTGCCGTCGGAGGTCCCCCAGGTGGTACTGGCGGAGGTCGATCCCGTCGAGCAGCACGGCACCGCTGGTCGGGTCGGCGAAGCGCGGGATCAGGCGAAGGATGGTGCTCTTGCCGGAGCCGGTTCGTCCCACCAGCGCCAGACGGGATCCCGTCGGCACCTCGAGGTCGATCCGCTGCAGGGCGCCGCCGCCCCCCGGGTAGGCGAACCCCACCCCGTCGAGGGTCAGCGCGCCACGGGTCCGGGAAAGGCGGCGGGGCCGCCGGGCCTCGGGCACCCGGTCGTCGATGTCGAGCACTTCGGCGACCCTCTCGGCCGCCGCCTGCCCGCGTCCGGCGACGCCGGCCAGCTTGGCCAACTGGCGGACCGGGGTGTACATGCCTCGGAGATAGGCGGTGAACACCAACAGGTCGCCCGGGGTGAGGGAACCCTTGAGCGCGGACCGGGACCCGACGTAGACGACGACGGCGGCGGTCGCCGTCATGGTGAGGGCGACGAGCGGGGTGAAGGCCGATTGCAGCACCACCGCCCGCAGGCTGGCCTGTAGCTGGCGGTCGTTGGCGGCCCCGAAGCGGTTGCTCTCCAGGCGCTCCGCCCCGAACGCCTGCACGGCGAGCAGCGACGAAAGGACCTCCTGGGCGACCCCGGCCGAGTCGCCCTGCGCCCGCAGCGCCGTCCGTTGGGCCGTCTTGATGCGGGACATGTACCGGCGGACCAGCCCGAACATGAGGGGGACCACCGCCAGGGCGACCAGGCCGAGGGGGAGGTTGACGACGAGCATGATGACGCTGAACCCCACCAGGGTGACGGCGTTGTTGACCACCGTGGGCAGGACGTCGACGGTCAGGCTCTGGATGTCCTGGGTGTCGCCGTCGAGACGGCTCATCAGGTCGCCGGTGCGGCGCTGGTGGTGGAACCGGAGAGACTGGCGCTGGAGGTGCCCGAACAGGTCCGCCCGTATGGCCGACACCACACGCTGCCCGGCGTGGGCGACCCAGCGGTTGGCCGCGTAGTCGGCGGTGGCCAGCAGCAGCGCCACCAACACGGTGAACAGGGTGAGGGCGAGCAGCCGGGGGGTGGCGGTCGCCGGAAGCCAGCGGAAGAGTGCCGGCACCGGGTGGTGAGCCAGCACCGAGTCGAAGATCACCTTCAGGGGCCAGGGGGCCACCCACTGCAGGACCGCCTGCAGCAGGCTGGCACCGAGCCCGACGGCGAGCAGACCACGCACCGGCCGCAGGTAGGGCGTGAAGCGGCGGATGGCCCGACGGCCGGCCTGGCGCCCCGACTCGCCCTTCACGGCCCCTGCGCCCGGTGGGGGCGGCGGGGCCGGTGCGGTCACGGCCAGCGCGCCGGGTGGGGGCGGCGGGGCCGGTGCGGTCGCGGCCCCCGCGCCGGGGGCGGCGACGGGGTGCGCCGTCATGGAACGCTCCCGGCGCCCACCGGCGTGGCGATCTCGTCGGGGGTGAACAGCGGCGCCAGCCGGGCCGCGCAGACGGACCGGTCGAACTGCGCCACCACCCGCGTCCTCGCCCCACCGCCCAGGCTTGCCGCCAGCCCCGGCGTCTCGAGCACCCGGGCGATGGCGTCGGCCAGGGCACGGGGGTCGCCGGGGGCCACCAGCAGGCCGCTGCGTCCGTCCTCCACCGCCTCGGGAATCCCCGAGACGGCGCTCGCCACCACCGGCAACCCGCTGGCCATCGCCTCGAGCAGGGCGTTGGGAACGCCGTCGCGGTCCC
Organism: Acidimicrobiaceae bacterium; assembly: GCA_027315445.1. Classification (GTDB taxonomy): domain Bacteria; phylum Actinomycetota; class Acidimicrobiia; order Acidimicrobiales; family RAAP-2; genus DAHUYA01. The sequence continues at coordinate 10,716 of DAHUYA010000193.1, forward strand.
CGTCGGCCAGCACCACGCTCGCCTGCACGAAGGCGTCCGCCCGGCGGTACTCATCGGCGATCTGCTGGTGGGTGCGCGATCCCAGCAGGGTGACCCGTCCGTCCAGCTCGAGCGCCCGTACCTGCTCCTCGAGGGCCGGTCGCTCGGGACCGTCACCGACGATGCGACACGTCACCTCGTGCCCGCGGTCGGCCAGCTGTCGGAGGGCGGCCAGCAGCACCGGGTAACCCTTCTTGGGCACCAGCCGCCCGACTGCCAGCACGGTGTGCACCCCGTCCCCCCGACGGTCGGCCGGGCGGAAGCGTCCGGTGTCCACGCCGTGGTAGGCGAGCAGGACACGGTCGCCCCCGCTCACCCGCTCGACCAGACCTGCCTTGGCCGCCGCCGAGCACGTGAGCACGAACGCGGCGTCCCGCGCCTTTGTCGCCAGCTCGGCCGGATCGGACAGGTAGAGGTCCTTGGCATGGGCCGAGAAGCTGTAGGGCATCCCGGTGAGGAGGTGGACCAGCCGGGCGGTCGAGGCCGGGCCGTGGGCGAAGGCGGCGTGCAGGTGCGCCGCCCCGGCCCGGTGAAGGGCGACGGCGAGCCGGCCGGCGTCGAGGAAGGGCCGGATGGTCCCGGTGCGGGCCCGTTCGGCCACCGCCGCCCGCAGGGCCGACCGGTAGCGCCGCGGGTTCCGGGCGAGCAGCACGGCGTGGGCAACGAGCGTCCGGGCCGTCCCCCGGGTGCGCGCCCAACGGCCGTGGGACCGGACGTAGGTCACCCCGCTGCGCACGAGGGCCACGTCGGGCTGGGTCAGGCCTTCCCCGGGGTGGGCGACCGCGAAGAGGCGGAGGGGGACGCCGGCCTGCTCGAGCCCGAGGATCTCGTCGAGGATGAAGGTCTCCGACAGGCGGGGGAACCGCTTCGTGAGGTAGCCCACCGTGCGCGGGGCGGGTCGGTGGGCGCTCATGCGGACAGCAGGTCGGTCAGTCCGGCCACCGCCGTGCCGGACAGGTGCCCGACCACGGCCTCGATGTCGTCGCCGTGTCGGTGCGGTCCGCCGGCCGGCCCGGCGTGCCCCGGGGGGGCCGCCGGGGGGGAGAGCAGGGCGGCGGACAGCCGTTCGAGCCCGGAGAGGTCGAGCGGCCGTCGCGCCGGCGCCGACCCCCGCCCGGCGATCGTTCCGGCGATCCGTTCGGCCAGGCCCGGGCCGGGCTCGGCCACCCCGACCAGCCCGCGTTCTGCGAACAGCCGGGCGCGGATCGCCTGCTCGAGCCGGGGGCGGTGCCGGGGCACCACCACCGTCGGCCGGCCGCTCACCACCGCCTCGCTCAGGGCGTTGTAGCCGCCCATGGTGACCACGGCGGACGCAGCCGCCATGGCCGACGGGAGGTGGGGGTGGAAGCGGATGAGCTCCACCGCGCCCGTGGCCTGCGCGGCGAGCGCCTCGAAGTCGCGCTCGTCCATGAGGGGGCCGGCGACCGCCACGGTGTGGATGCCCAGCAGGCGCCCGGCGCCGATCGCCCCGGCCAGCACGCCTGCCCCGTCGCCGCCGCCGCCGGCGGTGGCCAGCAGATAGGGCTCGGAACCGGGCCCGGCGGGCAGCGGGGCCACGGCCGGCTGGAGATAGCCGCAGTAGACCAACCGGCGGCGGAGCCCGTCGGACATCCCGTAGGCGGCGCCTACGTCGAAGACCTCTTGGGAGCCGTACACCAGCACCTGGTCGTAGGTGTCCTCGAGGAGCCGGTAGATGTCCTGCTCGCCCCAGACCCGGACCACCTCGGCCGGGTCGTCGAGGATGTCCCGCAGCCCGAGCACCAGCCTGGTCGACGGGGAGTGCCGACGGACCGTGTCGAAGACGCCGCGAAGCTCGCCGTGCATGCCGGCCGGCGCGTGGTCGACCAGCAGCACGTCCGGCCGGAGGCGGCGCACCACGTCGTTCATGACCGCTGTGCGGGTGCGGCGCACCAGCTCGATGTCGAGACGCGGGTTGACCGGCTGGTAGGACTCCGGCCCGACCTTGCGGACCGGCGGCAGCGTGACCAGGGTGACGCCGGGGGGCAGCGGGAAGCGCGAGGCCACCGGTGACCCGGACACCAGGACCACCTGCAGGCCGGCTCGCTGGTCGAGCAGGTGGGCGGCGATCCGGAGGTTGCGGCGGAGATGGCCCAGCCCGTAGGTGTCGTGGGAGTAGAGCATGAGCTTGCGCGCCGGGCGGCCGGCGCCATGGCCGCTCACGCCGTCCGCCTGACGTCGCACTGGCGCAGGCCGCGCAGCCACTCCACCTCGGACCGGTAGCCCTCGTGGAAGGGCGTGGCCGCTTCGAAGCCCAGCAGGTCGGCGGCCCGGCTGAGGTCGGCTTCGGTGTGGAGCACGTCGCCCCTGGCGAAGTCGCACAGGCGGATGCGCAGGGGCCGGTCGAGCAGCTCGGAGAGGTAGTCGAGCACCTCGCAGAGGGTCACCCTCGAGCCGCCGCCGACGTTCACCGCCATGCCGGCGACCGGGGCGGTGGCGGCGCGGCAGGTGGCGGTCACGATGTCGTCGACGTAGGTGAAGTCGCGGCTCTGGCTGCCGTCGCCGAACACGCTGATCGGCCGGTCGTCGAGGGCGGTCTCGGCGAAGATCCGCA
>DAHUYA010000033.1 GCA_027315445.1 Acidimicrobiaceae bacterium
CCAGGCCGTCCGCACCGTGCGGTCGGCGGCGGCGAAGTGCGGTGGCCGCGACCCCCGGGGAGCCGTTCCGGCGGGCGGTGCGATGACGGGCCCGCTCTGGCTGCGGTCGGCGTCGACGGGCGGTGAGCGGCTGCCACCACCAGTCGAGCCACCGGCGCCGACCGAGCAGGGCCAGGGACACCACCGCCCACAGCGCCAGCTCCACCGCCACCCCGAGGGGCACCAGGGGCGAGCCCTGGTAGGTCAGGGCCCCGGTGCCCGAAGAGGGCACGGCGAAACGGACGACCCCGCCAGCGGCCACGACCGGGGTCGCCGGGCGACCGTCGACGGTGAGGCGCCAGCGAGACGCCGGTGCGGCGGTCACCAGCACCGTGCCACGGAGGAGCGGGCCGCGGTAGGCCGTGACGCCGGGAGCTCCGTGGAGCACCGGCCGCCACCCCGCCGCGCCGACCGTTGCCATCGGCGGCACGGTGGACCCGGTGGCCCGTGCCCCGGTGGCCCGTGCCCCGGTGGCCAGTGCCCCGGTGGAGCGGGACGAACCACGGCGGTGCCCGACACCGGCCCTCCCCGCCCGACGGTGCCCGAGGTGTGCCGCGGCCAGCGACAGACCGGCGTGCTGCGCCCGCTCGGGCAGGTAGACGGTGTTCTCGAAGACGCTGAACCCCTGACCGGTGCTCGGCACCACGAGCAGATCCCCCTGCGCGACGAGAGCGGGGAGCAGGTCGGCCGGCGGCGGGTAGACGGCGCCCCCGCCGCTTCCGCCCTGCTGCGACCCCACCGAGGTCAGCACGATCACATAGCGGACGGACTCCGTCGCCAGGAGGCGCCCGAGATGGGTGGTGCGCCCGTCGGTGGCCAGCCGCAGGTCGGCGGCGATGCCGGCCGCGGGGCCGGGGTCGGCCGGCGCCCAGAGCGCGCTGGCGTCGGGTGGGCCGCCTTCCGAAGTGGCGTAGGCGAGACCGGGGCCGGCGCTCCAGCCGCCCAGCGGCAGCACCCGCGGATCCCCGAGCCACAGCACCCTGAATCCGCCGAGCTCGGCACCAGAGGATGTGAACGACAGCGGCTGGCGGTAGCCGGCGGACGGGAGCCCCCACCGTCCGTCGCCGGCCGCCGACACGGCCGGGAGCAGTCCGACCCCGGCCACGGCCATGGCGCCGAGGGCCAGCAGCTGCCGCCACCCGAACCGGTAGCCGGCCAGGTCGCTCTCGAAGGCCGCCACCGACAGCCCGACCCCGGACGCCACCGCCACCGCCGCCGGGGCGAGCAGCACGTCCACGGACGGGGCGAACGAGCCCATGTCCCCCCGGGCAGCCGCCAGGGCCAGCACCCAGGCGGCGAGCGCCACCGTCCAGAGCCGTCCGGCCCAGGCCAGGCGGGCATGCCGGGCGAGCACCAGCGACAGCAGGCCGGAGGCAAACAGCAGCCAGCTCAGCACCGACGACCCGGCCGGTCCGACGTCGAGGCGGAGCAGGGTGGTGAAGGTCGGGGCCGAGGCGGCACTCCCCTCGAGGCCGAACAAGGACAGGAGCCCGTGTCCGGCCGCCAGGGCGGCCACCGTCCAGGGGAGGCAGAGGATGGCGGCGACGACGGTGGCCCCCCCGGCCACCAGCGCGGCGCGACGGGCGGGGCGGGCCCCCCCGACCAGGAGCGACCCGACGACCAGCCCTGCGCCGCAGAGAAGCACGACCACCGACATGGCCGGTGCGAAGCCGAGGCAGACCGCCTCGAGCGCCCCGAGGATCACCACCTCCCCGGCGGCCGTCCCCCGCCAACCCGTCAGGCGCGGGGGCTCCCCGTAGGGTGGCAGGCCGCTGGCCCGGGCCAGCCGCAACAGCACCCACGGGGTGGCGGCGTAGGCCACCAGCCCGTCCCAGCGGCCCTGGGCCAGGGCGTCGTAGGGCAGCGTGAGACCGAGGTAGGCGACCGCCCCCACCACCCGCGCTCGCGGGGACCCGAACGGGCGCAGGAGCCGCGCCACGCCCCAGGCACCGAGCGGGATGCATCCGAGCACCGCCACCTTCTGGGCGAGCCCCATGCTGCCGAACAGCACCGTGCCCAACAGGCCCAGCACCCCGAAGGCCGGGCTGGCTGGTGCCCCCGAGCCGATCCCACTGGGCTGCCAGGCCGAGAACAGCCGGCTCCAGGTGTCGCCCCAGTCGAGAGGGGTGGCGAACTGCCCCACCAACGGAAGCCGACCGGAGAGCAGTTGCCGGCTGCCGATGACCAGGATCACCGCCGTGACGACGCCGAGCACCAACCTCGAGCGGCCGGTGGCCAGCAGCTGGCGCGGCCGTCGACGCCCGAAGCGGTCCCGCCCGGCGCGCCGACCGAGGTCGTCGAGGTCGTCGAAGTCGGAGTCCTCCGAGAAGGCGGCGCCGACGCTCCCGGTGAGGAGCGGCTCCTCCGCGGAGGCTGCCTCCGCCCCCTCCTCGCGGGCCGGCACCAGCCCGTGTGCCACCTCGAAGCCCTGGTGGGCCAGCCTCGACAGGTAGGTGGAGAGCCGGGCGCTCCCCCGGACCTGGAGCCGACGCACCTCGGCGTCGTGCAGCACGCGCTGGCGGCGAAGCGCCTTTCGGTGGGTTCGAAGCTCACCCCGGTGGCGGAAGTTCCACCGGAAGGCGGCGACGACCGCCCTGGCGCGGGCCCTGTCCTTGGCCACCAGGGCGACGACCACCTCGGCCGCCGCCAGCACGAGGAGCTGAGGCAGCACCCGTAGGAGGTGGAACACCCCATAGCACTTGAGCACCGTCCGGAGCTCGTTCCGGCGTTGGAGGACCTGCAAGGACGGCGACGGAGAGCCGTCGGGTTGGGGTGCGGCCAGCCGCCGGCCGCCGGCCAGCTCCTCGAGGTGGCGAACCCGGGCCTCCGGCGCGACCACCACCCGGGCGCCCGCAACCTGAACCCTCCAGCTGAGGTCGAGGTCTTCCCCCATGGCGACCATGCCGGTGTCGTAACCACCGAGCTCGCCGAAGAGGTCCGCTCGGATCAGGGTGCACCCGCCGGGGGCCACGAAGACGTCCCGCACCGCGTCGTGCTGGCCGTGGTCGACCTCCCCGCTGGCCACCCGCTCGACCTGCGCACCGGTCTTGTCGGCCCCCATCCCCACGTGGAGCAGGTGCGACGGATCGTCCCAGCGGACCATCTTCGGGGTGACCACCCCGGCGTTGGAACGGAAGGACTCCTCCACCATGGCGTGGACGGCGTCGGGGTCCGGAGCGCAGTCGTCGTGGCAGAGCAGGAAGAACGCCGCGCCCTCCACCATCGCCGCGGCGTGGTTGGCGGCCGCCCCGAACCCGTGGTCCTCCGGGAGCCTCCGCACGAAGGCGGTCGGGAGATACCTGGCCACCACCGAAGTGGGATCGGTGGTGCCACCCGACACCAGGACCAGGATCGACAGTTCTTCGTAGTCCTGCCGGGCCCAGGCCTGCAGCACCATTTCGAACCATGGACCGGGATCCCTGGTGACGAGGACGGCGACCACCGCCGGCGCTCGGGCGTCCATCAGGTCGCACAGGCTACTTCGTCCCGGCCACCCGTCCCGGGCCGTCGCGCCCCCCTCTGTTCCCCCGTGTCGGGGCAGTAGGGCGCCCCCCCGGCCGTTCGTGTCCGGGGGGGCCGCCTTGGCCCTGAGCCCCGCGGAGGGCGCCGCGGCGGGGGCTGGCGGGGGCTGGCTGGCGGGGGCTGGCTGGCGGGGGCTGGCTGGGGGCTGGCGGGGGCTGGGGACACTCGCCTCGTCGCCCCTCCCCGTTCGTCAGGTCGACTCAGGCTCCCGGAGCCGAGGGCCCCATGGGTGCTTGCAACTGTTTATGTATTGGTATACTGTCGTTGACGAACACGACGCCGGGAGAAGCTCGGGAAGAGCCCCGGGAGCAGACGGGAGATCGAGAATGCCTGAGCTGAACGACCTGACCAACGAGGTGACGAGCCTCGCAAGAGACGCGGTGTACGTGGCGGTGGGCCTGGGGGTGCTCGGCGTGCAGCGCGCCCAGGTGCAGCGGGTGGAGCTTCAGAAACGGCTGGGCCGCGACCTGCAAGAGCTCGACCTGGGCGAGCGCCTCGACGGCGCACGCTCGGTGGTGACCGCGGGCGTCGAGCAGCTCGACGGCCTGCTCGAGGAGGCCAGCCGTTTCGTGGAGGACACGTTGCAGCCCATCGAGGCGCAGCTGCCCACCCAGGTGCGGGCCTTCGCCCAGCGTGCCCAGGACCAGGCCCGGGGCCTGAGGTCCCAGATCCGCTCGCTGGTGTCCAAGGACTGATCGCCGCACGCCGGGCCATGACGCAGGGGCGGGCGTCGCACGGGCGATGACGCAGGGCAGTGACGCCAGGGCGGGCGTCAGGGTCAGGTCGGCTCCTCAGGGGGCGGCTGTTGCCTCCAGCGCCGACGACCAGTAGTCGAGGACGTCGCGAAGAGTGTCGTCGAGGGGGATGGCCGGCTTCCAGCCGATGGCCGACTCCAGGCTCTCCGGATCCCCCCGCAGCACCGGGACGTCGACCGGCCTGACCAGCTCGGGATCGGTCACCAGCCGCACGGCGGCTCCGGACAGAGCCAACAGTCGCTCGGCCACCTCACCGATCGACACGTCCCGCCCCGAGCACACGTTGTAGATCCCGCCCGCCTCGCCCTCGGTCGCCAGGGACCGGTAGGCACGGACCACGTCACGCACATCGGTGAAGTCGCGACGGGTGTCGAGGTTGCCCACCGGCATTGTCTCGGCACCTGTCCGTCGCGCTTCGACGATCCGCCGCGCCAGCGCCGACACGGCGAAGTTCGGCCCCTGGCCCGGTCCCACGTGGTTGAAGGGGCGCACGACGAGCACCGCCTGCCGATAGCCCCGCCACGCCTGCAGGGCGACCTGCTCGGCTGCAGCCTTGCTGGCGGCGTACGGGGTCACCGGTCGGACCGCTGCGCCCTCCCCGATCGGCAGCTCGTCGGGGGTAACGATCCCGTAGACCTCGGCCGAGCTCACGACCAGGACTCGCGCGTCGGGCGCCGCCGTGCGCGCCGCGGCCAGCAGGCCGGCGGTGCCGAGCACGTTGACCCGGAGCACCTCGCCGGGAGAGCTCCAGGAGTCGCCGACATGGGTCAACGCCGCCAGGTGGTAGATGGCTTCGGGTGCCGACCGCTCCACGGCGGCGGTGATGGCCGCCAAGTCGGCGACGTCGGTCTCCTTGTCCACCACCACCACCTCGTCGCCCTGCTCGCGCAGCCACGACGCCAGCCAGTGCCCGACGAAGCCTTTCCCGCCGGTGATCAGGGCACGCACGCCACCCTCCCCTTGAAGGCCCCGAACACCGGCACAGGAGGACGAGGAGACCGGTCGGGCACGTTCGCACCATATCGGCGGACCGCCTGCCCGCTCCATTGCGCCTTCTCAGCGCCCGGCTGCGGCCCGGTAGGCGTGGATGTGCTCGGCGGCGCTGGCCTCCCAAGTCCGAGCGGCCGCGATGGCCAGCCCCCGACGGCGCCGAGTCCGCCGCGCCTCGCCGGTGGGGTCCTCTGAGAGGACCTGGTCGAGCGCCGCCGCGAGAGCGTCCACGTCGCCCGGCGGCACCAGCACGGCGGAGTCGCCGGCCACCTCCGCCATGGCGGTGCCCGAGGTGGTCACGAGGGGCGACCCACACGCCAGGGCCTCGAGGGCGGGCAAACCGTAGCCCTCCGACAACGACGGGTACGCCACCACGGCCGCCGACCGGAGCAGGGCCGGGACCGTGCCGTCCTGCACGTAGCCGGTCCGGATCACCCGCCGGGCGAGCGGGCCGAGAGTCCCGAGCGCGTGAGCCAGCGGGTCGGCGCCCCACCCCTTCTGGCCGGCCAGCACGAGGCGGGCGTCGGGGTGGGCCCCCGCCAGACGAGTGAAGGCCGACACGAGGGCAGGCACGTTCTTCCTCGGCTCGATGGTCCCGACGAAGACGATCAGCGGGAGGCCCGGCTCGAGCCCCAACGCTGCCAGCGCGGCCGCGTCGGACCCGGGCGACGGCTCGGTGGGCCCGAAGCGGCCGGCGTCCACCCCGTGGGGGGCGACGAACACCGGCACCCGCACGTCGGTCACCTCCCGCAGCCGCTCGGCGGTGGTCTCGCTCACGCAGATGAGGGCTGCCGCCCGGCGGGCCGCCACCCGGATCGCCCGGCGGAACAGCCGCACCTTGCTGCGCTCGTGCCATTCGGGGTGATCGAAGAACGTGCAGTCGTGGACCGTCACCACCACCGGCACCCTGCTGCGCTCCGGCATCGTGTAGTGCGGCCCGTGGTGCACGTCGACCCGCCAGCGATCCAGAAGTCCGGGCAGCCGGACCTGCTCCCAGGCGAGCCTGAGCGGTCTGGGCCCCGGGGCCGACGCCCGCACCACCGAGCTCCCGCCGAGGTCCGCCCACCGACGGCCGTCCTGCCGACGGGCCACCAGGGTGAGGGCAGCCTCGGGACGGCGGGCCAGCGCGGCCGTCAGGTCGATGATGTACCGCCCGGCTCCGGCCGGGGCCGGAGGTACGGCGCTCACGTCGAGCGAGATCCTGAGGGCACTCGGCCCGCCCAGGTCGGCGGTCATGCGAGCCGGTCCCACAGGACGCGATGGCGCCCCGCCACCGCCGACCACGTACGCGCGGCGACCAGTTCCCGCCCCCTGCGGACCAGGTCGCTCCGTCGCTCGTCGTCGGTGGCCACGACCACGATCGCCTCCGCCATGGCGTCCACGTCCCCCGGGTCGACGACGAACGCCGCCGGGTCGGGGGGTCGAGGCGGCTCGGGGGGTCGAGGCGGCTCGGGGGGTCGAGGCGGCTCGGGGGGTCGAGGCGGCTCGGGGGGTCGAGGCGGCCCTGAGGTTCCGGGCGGCCCTGAGGTTCCGGGCGGCCCTGAGGTTCCGGGCGGC
>DAHUYA010000200.1 GCA_027315445.1 Acidimicrobiaceae bacterium
CCCGCCGCCTCGACCCGCCGACCGCCGCGACCCAGGACCGGGTCGCCCGGCGGTGCGGTCAACGGGACCGGGACCGGCGCTCGGACGGCGCCGCCCCCGAGCGCCCGCACCGGGCGCGACCTCCCCTTGGCCATCGTCACCGGCCTGGTACTGGGCGCGCTCGCACTGATCTGCTTCAAGATCGGCACCGTTGCCTCCCTGTTCGTCGTCACGGTCGTGGTGACCCTGGCGGCGGTCGAGGCCCTCGCGGCGCTCCGGCGGGGCGGGTACCAGCCGGCGACGTTGCTCGGCCTGGTCGCGGTGGTGTCGGTGATGGTGGCCACCTACAACAAGGGCCAGGTGGCGGTGCCCCTGGTGACGGTGCTGCTGGTGGCCTTCGTGGTCCTCTGGCACCTGGCCGGGGTCGAACGGGGCGCCGACCCGGTGCGCAGCACCGCCTCGACCCTGCTCGTCTTCTGCTGGATCGGTGTGTTCGGCTCCTACGGCGCCCTGCTCCTCGACCCGTCCCTCTTCCCGGCGCGCCACGGCATCGCCTTCCTGCTCGGCGCGGTCGTGGCGGCGGTGGCCTGCGACGTGGGCGCCCTGGCCGTCGGCGCCACCATGGGGAGCCATCCCCTCGCACCCTCGGTCAGCCCCAACAAGACCTGGGAGGGGGTGATCGGCGGCCTGGTCGCCTCGGTGCTGGCGTCGGTGGTGGTGGTCCACTTCATCCACCCCTGGACCGCACCCAAGGCGGCGGTCCTCGGCGTGGTGGTGGCAATCGTGAGCCCGATCGGCGACCTCACCGAATCCCTCGTCAAGCGCCATCTGGGCCTCAAGGACATGGGCCGCCTGCTGCCCGGCCACGGCGGGATCCTCGACCGGGTGGACGGGTTGCTGTTCGTCCTCCCGGCCACCTACTACCTCGTGAAGGCCCTGCACCTGGGGTGAGCACCGACCCGAGTGCCGCCGGTGGCAAGCTGGCCGGTGAGATGAGCAGGCAGGACGGAGACCCAACGGGCAGGACCACCGTCAGCCTGATCGGGTCGACCGGCTCGATCGGCACCCAGGCGGTCGACGTCGTGCGCCGCCATCCCGAGCGGTTCGAGGTGGTCGCCCTGGCCGCCCGCCGCTCGGTGGACCTGCTCGTGGGCCAGGCCCTCGAGCTGCGGCCACGGCTCGTGGCGGTCGGCGACCCGGACCTGGCGGCCGGCGTGGCGGCGCGTCTGCCCGGCGTCGAGGTGATGGCCGGCGAAGCCGGCTTCGAGGTGGCCGCCCGACTGGGCGACGTGGTGGTCAACGGGGTGGTCGGTTTCGCCGGCCTCCCCGTCACCATGGCGGCGCTCGAGGCGGGTCGCCGGTTGGCGCTCGCCAACAAGGAGTCGCTCATCGCCGGGGCGCCGGTGGTGCAGAAGGCCAGAGCGACCCCGGGGGCCGAGATCGTGCCGGTCGACTCCGAGCATTGCGCGATCCACCAGTGCCTGCAGGCGGCCGGGGGCCCCGACGCCGTCTCCCGGCTGCTGGTCACCGCCTCGGGCGGCCCGTTCCGGGGAGCCACCCCCCGGCAGCTGGCCGAGGTGGACGTCGAGCAGGCCCTGGCCCACCCCACCTGGCGCATGGGGCCCAAGATCACCGTGGACTCGTCGACCCTCATGAACAAGGGCCTCGAGGTCATCGAGGCGCATGAGCTGTTCGGGCTGGCCTACGACCGGATCGACGTGGTGGTGCACCCCCAGTCCATCGTCCATTCGATGGTGGAGCTGGTCGACGGGGCCACCCTGGCCCAGCTGTCCCTTCCGGACATGCGCCTGCCCATCGGCTACGCCATGGGCTTCCCCGACCGCCTCCCGACCGCCTACGGCGCCATCGACTGGTCGTCGCCGGTGAGCCTGACCTTCGAGCCGCCCGACCGCGACCTCTTCCGCTGCCTCGACCTGGCCTACCGTGCGGGCCGGCAGGGCGGCGCGGCACCGGCCTGGCTCAACGCCGCCAACGAGGTGGCGGTGGCGGCCTTCCTCGACCGGAGGCTTGACTGGCTGGGCATCGCGGAGGTGGTCGCCGAGACGCTCGACGCCTGCGAGGACGAGCCGATGCACTCGGTCGCCGACGTCCTCGCCGCCGACCGCCGGGCGCGGCGGCACGCCGAGGGGGCGGTCGACCGCCGCCGGAGGGCACGGTGAGCACCCCCGACACCGAGGCTCCTCCGCAGCCCCCGGGAGCGGATGAGGCCCCGGGGTGGGTCCCCGAGCCGGGCCTGCTGCGCACCCACTTGGTCGCCCTGTTGCGACTGGCGGTGTCGGTGGCGGTGATCGTCGCCGCTTTCGTGCTGCTCGGCGGGACGCCCCTTCTGGTGGTGATCCTGGCCGTCATCGCCATGGTGATGGTCCACGAGCTCGGGCACTTCGCCACCGCCAAGTGGAGCCACATGAAGGTGACCGAGTACTTCCTCGGGTTCGGCCCCCGGCTCTGGTCGATCCGGAGGGGCGAGACCGAGTACGGGATCAAGGCCATCCCGGCCGGGGGCTACGTGAAGATCCCCGGCATGACCTCCCTCGAGAAGGTCGACGCGTCCGACGAGGAGCGCACCTACCGGCGCCAGCCGTTCCACCGCCGGATCATCGTGGCTTCGGCCGGTTCCTCCATGCACCTGGTGATGGCGGTGCTGTTGGCCTACGGGGCGGTCCTCTACTTCGGGGTGCCGGCCGCGGTCCGGGTGCCGATCACCGGCTTCGTCACCTGGAGCGGGCACGCCCAGACGGCGGCCCAGGCGGCCGGGCTCCGGCCGGGGGACCTCGTGGTGGCGGTGAACGGTCGCACCCTCACCGATCCGAACCAGTTCACCGATGCCGTCCAGCACGCCCCGGGCAGGCCCGTGCGCCTCACCGTCGAGCGTGCCGGGCGCCGGGTGACGCTCACCGTCACACCGGTCGTCGGCCACCAGACGTCCTCGGGGAAGGAGACCATCGGCGCGGGAGGCACCGGTCCGGCCGTCGGGCTCATCGGGGTGGAGCTGGGCCAGCCCAGCCAGGTGTTCACCTCTGAGGGGCCGCTGCGGGCCGCCGGCACCGCGTTCGTCGACGTGGGGCGGGACACGGCCGCCACAGTCCGGGCGGTGCCCACCGGTTTCGCCTCGCTCTACCGGGACATCCTCAGCCCCCAACAGGCGGCCAAGGACGCCAGGACCGGCCAGCGGGCCGAGTCGATCGTGGGTGCCATCCGCACCGCCACCCAGGCCGAGGAGCAGGGCATCCTCCCGCTGATCGAGGTGCTCATCGCCCTCAACATCGTGATCGGGATCGTGAACATGCTGCCGATGCTGCCCCTCGACGGCGGTCACGTGGCCATCGCCGTCTACGAGCGCATCCGGACCCGTCGGGGCAGGCCCTACTACCAGGCCGACGCCTCCAAGCTGCTGCCGGTGGCCTACGCCTTCGTGGCGGTGCTGGTGGTGGTGGTGGTGGCCGCCCTGTACCTCGACATCGTCCACCCGATCGCCAACCCCTTCGGCTGACGCCCCCGCCGCGTGCGCCGCTGCCGAACGGCCAGCGGGTGGGGCGCGGCAGAATGGGGTGCATGGAAACTTCGGGCGACCTGCTCCTGCCGCGGCGCAACACCCGCCAGATCCACGTCGGCGGCGTGGCGATCGGCGGCGGGGCACCCGTCAGCGTGCAGTCGATGACCACCACCAAGACGGCCGACGTCGAGGGCACCCTGGCCCAGGTCTACGAGCTGGCGGCGGCCGGGGCCGACATCGTCCGCTGCACCTGCAACGAGGAGGCAGCGGCCGAGGGGCTGGCCCGGATCGTGCCACGCTCACCGGTGCCGATCGTGGCGGACATCCACTTCCACCACGAGATGGCGTTGGCCGCGTTGGAGGCCGGCGTGCAGGGCCTCCGGCTCAACCCGGGCAACCTGCGCAAGGAGTCGGAGATCAAGCTGGTGGCCGGCGAGGCCCGGGACCGGGGCGTCCCCATCCGCATCGGGGTGAACGCCGGCTCTCTGCACCCGGACCTCTACAAGCGCTACGGGGGCGCCACTCCCGAGGCGCTCGTGGAGTCGGCCCGCATCGAGCTGGCCTACTTCGAGGAGGTCGGCTTCTCGGACGTGAAGATCTCGGTCAAGGCGTCGTCGGTGGCCCTCATGATCGCCGCCTACCGGCTGGCCGCCGACACCTTCGACCACCCGCTGCACCTCGGGGTGACCGAGGCCGGGCCCCCGCCCGCCGGCCTGCTGAAAGGGACGGCCGGCATCGCCACCCTCCTGGCCGAGGGGATCGGCGACACCATCCGCTACTCGCTGACCGCCGACCCGGTGGAGGAAGCCAGGGCCGGGCGCCAGCTGCTCGAGGCCCTGGGACTGCGCGAGCGAAAGGGGCTCGACCTGATCGCCTGCCCGTCCTGCGGACGGGCCCAGGTGGACGTGATCGCGGTGGCCAAGGCGGCCCAAGAGGCGCTCGAGCACCGCAACCTGCCCATCCAGGTGGCGGTGATGGGCTGCGTGGTCAACGGCCCGGGGGAGGCCCGCGGGGCCGACCTCGGGATCGCGGCGGGCAAGCAGAAAGGGCACCTGTTCATCCGCGGCCAGATCGTCCGGGTGGTCCCCGAGGAGGAGATGGTCGACGCCCTCGTTAGCGAGGCGGAGCGGCTCGTGGAGGAAGGGGTCGAGGCGAGGCTGGCGGCGGCCGACGCCTCGGCGGCCGCCGAGGCCGAGGCCGACCGGCGTGAGCTGCTCGAGGAGAAGGGTGACGACCCGAACGCCTCGGAGGTGCGGATCGAGCGCATCCGCCGGCGTCTCGACGATCGGGGACCGGACGACCGCGGCTGACAGGCTGCCGGGGAGCCGTCGGGTCCCCGGGTAACCTGCGCAGCCATGGCCGCTGCCCCACCCGAGGACGCCGGACCGGCCAAGGGCGCCCTCACCCCGCGGGCCGTGGACTTCCCACGCTGGTACCAGGAGGTGATCGCCCGGGCCGAGCTGGCGGACAACGGGCCGGTCCGCGGGACCATGGTGATCCGCCCCTGGGGCTACGCCATCTGGGAACGGTTCCAGGCGGAGCTCGACCGCCGGATCAAGGAGGCGGGCGCCGAGAACGCCTACTTCCCCCTCTTCATCCCCGAGTCCTACCTCCGGCTCGAGGCCGAGCACGTCGAGGGGTTCAGCCCCGAGCTGGCGGTGGTCACTTACGGAGGCGGCAAGGAGCTCGAGGAGCCGGTGGTGGTCCGCCCCACCAGCGAGACCGTGATCAACAGCTTCTTCGCCAAGTGGGTGCAGAGCCACCGCGACCTGCCGATGCTCCTGAACCAGTGGGCCAACGTGGTGCGCTGGGAGCTGCGCCCGCGCCTCTTCCTGCGCACCAGCGAGTTCCTCTGGCAGGAGGGCCATACCGCCCACGCCACCGAGGCCGACGCCCGCAGCTACGCCCTGCGGATCCTGCGCGACGTGTACCGGTCCACCATGGTGGGGACGGCAGCGGTGCCCGTGCTGACCGGCCACAAGACCGACCGCGAGCGGTTCGCCGGGGCCATCCGCACCTGGACCTGCGAAGGGATGATGGGCGACGGCAAGGCGCTGCAGATGGGGACCAGCCACGAGCTCGGCCAGAACTTCGCCCGGGCATTCGGCATCCAGTTCTCCGACGAGTCGGGGGTCCAGCGCTACGTCTGGCAGACGTCCTGGGGCGTCTCGACCCGGCTGGTGGGGGCGCTGGTGATGGCGCACGGGGACGACTTCGGCCTGCGCCTGCCGCCGGCCCTCGCCCCGCTCGAGGTGGTGGTCCTGGTGGTGCGCGACGAGGCGGAGGTGCGGCGCACGGCCGCCGGGCTGGTCGAGCAGCTGGCGGCGGCCGGGTACCGGGTGCGCCTCGACGACCGGACCGGCACCGGGTTCGGCCGCCGCACGATCGACTGGGAGCTGAAGTGCGTGCCGGTGCGGGTGGAGGTGGGGCCGCGGGACCTGGCGGCCGGCAACGTGACGGTGGTGGCCCGCCACCGCCGCACCAAGGAGGTGGTGCCGCTGTCCGGGGCGGTCGCGGCCGTGGGCGCCACCCTCGAGGCGGTCGCCGACGAACTACGGGCCGAGGCCGGGCGGACCCTGGCCGAACGGACGGTCGACGTGCGCTCGGTGGAGGAGGCGGTCGAGGCGGCGCAGACGGGCTTCGCCCGCCTGCCGTGGGCGGCCGTGGGGCTCGAGGGCGAGGGACGGCTGGCCACCCACGCCGTGTCGGTGCGCTGCCTGCAGCTCCCCGACGGCGGGCTGGCCGAGGACCTCGTGATCGGCGACGAGGAGGGC
Organism: Acidimicrobiaceae bacterium; assembly: GCA_027315445.1. Taxonomy (GTDB): domain Bacteria; phylum Actinomycetota; class Acidimicrobiia; order Acidimicrobiales; family RAAP-2; genus DAHUYA01. The sequence goes on from DAHUYA010000200.1 coordinate 6,268, forward strand.
GCCCGCAGCCTGGTGGCGGTGGTCGGCCGGGCCTACTGAGCCCCGGGGCCGCCTGCCCGGGGCAGCGGGGTGGTTGCTATACTCGATCCGCTGTCCGGTCTGGTGCAGACCTGTTGAAGCGTGGGCCGCTGCCCACGCTTTCGTTTTGCCAGGACCGGGCCGGGAGGAACTTGCCCACCCGGTGGTCGGGGGCAGGGAAGGGGCAGTCGAGAAGAGCTCGGTAGGGCGCAGAGAGGAGGTTGGCAGCGTTGTCCGACGACGTGCACGGCGTGCTGTCGCCCCTGCTCGACGCGGTCGGCCTCGAGCTGGTCGACCTCGAGCTGCGACCCGGGCTGGTCCGGGTGGTCGTCGACCGCGAAGGCGGCGTCGACCTCGACTCGCTGGCGGAGGCGAACCGGGTCGTCTCCCGGGCCCTCGACGAGCTCGACCCGATGCCCGGCCGGTACACCCTCGAGGTCTCGAGCCCCGGCGTGGAGCGCCGCCTGAGCACGCCGGCCCAGTTCGCTCGGGCCGTGGGCGAGGTGGTGTCGGTCCGGACGCTGCCCGAGACCGGCGAGGTCCGGCGCCTGCAGGGCCGGCTGGTGTCGGTGGAGGGCGGGCGGGTCTCGATCGAGCCGGCCGACGCGCCGGGGACGAAGGTGGAGATCCCCCTCGACGGGATCGAGCGGGCGCGCACCGTGTTCGAGTGGGGCCCGGCGCCGGCGCCCTCGCCGAGCCGCGCCCGGGGGAAGAAGGGTCCGGGTGGCGGCGGCGTCCCGGCGAAGGACGCGCCGCCACCGCCGACAGAAAGGGTCGCCACGCCATGAGCAAGACGAACTTCGAGTTCCTCGACGCGCTGGGCCAGATCGCCCGCGACAAGGGCATCTCGGTCGAGACGCTGCTCGACGCACTGGCCAACGCCCTCGTGGCCGCCTACAAGCGCCGGCCGGACGCCGCCGAGGAGGCGGTGGTGACCATCGACCCCGATTCCGGGGAGATCCGCGTCTACGGGCAGGAGCTCGACGAGGAGGGGAACGTCGTCAACGAGTGGGACGACACGCCGGACGACTTCGGTCGTATCGCCGCCCAGACGGCCAAACAGGTGATCCTCCAGCGGATCCGCGAGGTCGAGCGGGACATGAAGTACGAGGAGTACGCCGGGCGTGAGGGTGACATCGTCACCGGCATCGTCCAGCAGACGGACAACCGCTACACCCTGCTCGACCTGGGCAAGGTGGAGGCGCTGCTGCCACAGGCCGAGCAGGTGTCCTTCGAGCGCTACGAGCACGGGGCCCGTCTCAAGGCCTACATCGTCGAGGTCCGCAAGACGACCAAGGGGCCCCAGATCGTGGTGAGCCGCACCCACCCGGGGCTGATCCGGCGGCTCTTCGAGCTGGAGGTTCCCGAGATCTCCTCGGGGGTGGTCGAGATAAAGGCCGCCGCTCGCGAGCCCGGCCACCGGACCAAGATCGCCGTCTGGTCGAACGACCCCAACGTCGACCCGGTGGGGGCGTGCGTGGGGGCGCGGGGCTCGCGGGTCCGGATGGTCACCAACGAGCTGCGCGGCGAGTGGGTGGACGTGGTGCCCTTCTCCGACGACCCGGTGGAGCTCATCCAGAACGCCCTGGCCCCGGCGCGGGTCCGGGAGGTCCGGCTCGACGACGAGACCGGTACCGCTACCGTGATCGTGAGCGACTACCAACTGTCGCTGGCCATCGGCAAGGAGGGCCAGAACGCCCGGCTGGCGGCCCGGCTCACCGGCTGGCGGATCGACATCAAGAGCGAGAGCCAGCTCGAAGAGGAGGAGTCCGGCTACGCCGGGCAGGAGTGGGCCGAGGGGGAGTGGGTCCAGAACGAGGCCGGCGAGATGGTCTGGAAGCCCGCCGAGGGCGGTGAGGGGATCTCGATGGCCGAGTGGTCGAACCAGGCCGAGGCGCAGCCGAGCGACGGCGGTGCCGCGCCGGAGGGGACCGGCCCCGCCCCGGGCAGCGGTGGCGGCCCCGCCCCGGGCGGCGGTGGCGGAGCCGCCCCGGGCGGCGACGTCGCCGAGTCGGCGCCGGCAGGAGGCGACGGATAGCCCCCCGCCGCACCTGCATCGGCTGCAGGCGGACGGCGACCCCCGAGACCCTGGTCCGGGTGGTCCGCCTGCCGGACGGGAGCCTGCAGATCGGTCGCGGCCTCCCCGGGCGGGGAGCCTGGCTGTGCGCCGGTTCGCCCGGTTGCGCCCGGGTGGCCGCACGCCGGGGGGCGTTCGGACGGGCGCTACGGGGGCCGGTCGACCCGGCGGCGGTCGAACGGCTGGTCGGGGAGCTCGAGGCGGGCCGGCCGCTCGCCGAAGGGTGACCGCCGGTGGAGGTGCCGCCCGGCTGATGTGCGAGGATGGAGAGCCCGGCTGCTCGAAGGGCGGCCGGAGAGCCGAAGGACACTGAGGACGACTTGGCGAAGAAGATACGGGTCTACGAGCTCGGCCGTGAGCTGGGGCTGACCAACAAGGAGGCGCTCGACCTCTGCCTCTCCCTGGGCATCGGGGTGAAGAGCCATTCCTCGTCCATCGAGGACGCCCAAGCCGACCGGGTCCGCCGGAGGGCCGACGCCCAAGGTTTGCGCCGCCCGGTGCAGCCGGAGGAGCCGGAGGACGAGAAGAAGGCCGTCCCGGCCAGGAAGGCGGCGGGCCGTCCGGTACCCGCGCGGCCGGGTGCCGCGGACGGTGCCGGCCCGGCCACCAAGGCGCCGCCCACCGGCACCGACGGTGCAGCCCGCCCCACCGAGGCCGGCGAGGAGCCGGCCGAGCCGCGCCCGCCCTCCCGCCTGGTGAGCAGTCGGGGGACCCCGGCCCCGCCGCG
>DAHUYA010000211.1 GCA_027315445.1 Acidimicrobiaceae bacterium
GTCCCTGGGTCAGCTGGACGAAGTCGACCCCGCCCAGCGGGTAGGCCTTGGTGTCCCAGTAGCGCGGGTTCTTCACCAGGTCGATCGAGGCGCCCTGGCTGTAGCTCTTGAGCATGAAGGGCCCCGACCCGATCGGGTGCATCACGGCGGCGTTGGTGGTGCCGTTGCCGGTGGCCAGGCTGGCCGGCAGGACGCTGCCGTCCAGGTAGGAGAGGGCCCACAGGAAGTCGCCCGCCGTCGGCCGGTTCAGGTTCACCACGACCGTCGAAGCGTTGGGCGTGGAGATGGAGGCGATGGCGGTGAGCGAGGTCCGCAGCGGGCTCTTCTCGATGTGCTCCATGCTGGCCATGACGTCGGCTGAGGTCACCGGTTGGCCGTTCGAGAAGACAATTCCCGGCCGGAGGTGGAAGGTGATCGTCGAGCTGTTGTTGGACACCGTCCAGCTCTGGGCCACCCCGCCGGTCACCCCGAAGTTCCCCGGTGCCGTCATCGACTGGTAGATGTTCGACAGCACCGTGTACGAGCAGTCGTTGCTCTGCGGGTCACCCGGGTCGAAGTTGTTGGAGAACTCGTTGTTCAGGTCGAACCCGTAGGTCAGCACCCCGTGGGGGTTGACGTCGGAGGGTGACGCACCGGCCGGCGATCCTCCCCCCAGCACGGCGGTGGCCGGCACCAGCAGGGTGGCCAGCACAGCCCCGGCCACCAGTCCCCTCCCGGCCCGCCCCTGCGGCGCGTGCCGCCCGTCCCCACCAACGATCGGCACCTGGCCACCCCCACCACCTGATCGCCGGGCCCCTGTCCACGGGCCCTCGTGCGGCCCCCCCGGTGGCGCGAACTATAGCGATCAGCCGCCCGCCGGACACGGCGGACGGCCTGCGGGAGCACGGGTTCTCGACCGGTGCGGAGCGGGTCGGCCGGTGGATGGCGGGCGGAGCCGGCGGCCTCCTCCACCGGCGGCCTCGACAAGTAAGCTTCAACCCGTTGAACCATCGTTCGCGTCACCGCCGCCGGCGCCTCCGGGCGCGACGGCACGGCCGAGGAGAGGGCACCATGAGGCACGGCGACGACATGATCCTGATCAGCGTGGACGACCACATCGCCGAGCCGGCCGGCATGTTCGAGGCCCACGTCCCCGAGCGCTACCGCGACCAGGCCCCGCACGTGGTGACCGACGAGCGGGGCTTTCAGCAGTGGTGGTACGGGGAGAAGAAGGGCCGGAACCTCGGCCTCAACGCGGTGGCCGGCAAGCCCCCGGAGATGTTCAACGTGAACCCCTCCGCCTACACCGAGATGCGCCCCGGCTGCTTCGACGTCCACGAACGGGTCCGGGACATGTCGGCCGGCGGCCAGCTGGCCGGCCTCAACTTCCCGAACTGGACCGGGTTCTCCGGCCAGGTGCTCAACGAGGGGCCGGACCGCCAGCTCAACGAGATCATGATCAAGGCCTACAACGACTGGCACGTCGACGAGTGGTGCGCCGCCCACCCCGAGCGGTTCATCCCCTGCGGCATCCTCCCGCTGTTCGACGTGGACAAGGCGGCGGCCGAGGTCCGCCGCCTGGCTGCGAAGGGCTGCCACGCGGTCACCTTCTCCGAGAACCCGGCCGCCCTGCAGATGCCCTCGATACACTCCGGGCACTGGGACCCCCTGTTCGCCGCCTGTTCGGACGAGGGGACCGTGCTCTGCCTGCACGTGGGCTCGTCCTCCAAGACCGCCAGCACCACCCCGGACGCCCCGCCCTCGGTGGGCATGAGCCTGTCCTCTGTCATGTCCATCTACTCGCTCGGCGACCTGCTGTGGGCCGACTTCTGGTGGCGCTTCCCCAACTTGCGCTTCTCGCTCACCGAAGGGGACATCGGGTGGATTCCCTACTTCCTGCAGCGGGCCGAGCACGTGCAGCGGCGCCACTCGGGCTGGACCAAGCACTGGTTCCCCGATGGCAAGGGCCCGGCCGACGTCTTCTTGGAGCGGGTGCTGTGCTGCTTCATCAACGACCCGGTCGGGGTGAGCCTGATCGACCACTTCAACATCGACAACGTGTGCTGGGAGTCGGACTACCCGCACTCGGACTCGTCGTGGCCCCACGCCCCCGAGGTGAACGAGGTGCAGTTCGCGGCGCTGACCGACGAGCAGGTGGACAAGATCACCCACCGCAACGCCATGGCCCATTTCTCCTTCGACCCCTTCGCCATCCGACCGCCCGAGCGCTGCACCGCCGCCGCCCTCCGGGCCGAGGCGACGGGCGTCGACACGGTGACCCGGGTCGGCCGCGCCCCCGACGAGAGCGACCGTGACTACTTCCGCACCCTGGGCCCCCGGCCGGTGGCCAGCAGCTGACCCGGCGGTGCGGTCATCGGCCGTCGAGCGTCTCGGCGGCCCGCCGACGGGCCTCACGAGCCGCCAGGTAGGGGGGCATCACGGCGTACCCGCCGTCCACCCGCAGCTCCATGCCGGTGTGGTAGTGCAGGGCCGGGTCGGCCAGGTAGAGGGCGGCGGTGCCGAGGTCCTCGGGTAGGCCCCACCGACCGGCCGGGATCGAGGCCACGGTGTCGATCCGCAGGTCGTCGGGGGCGCTGTCCTCGGTGCTCTTCGAGCTGGCCGTCCAACCCGGGAGGAGCACGTTGGCCCGGATCCGGTGGGGTGCGAGCTCGGCCGCCAGGCTGCGGACGAGGCCGCCCAGCCCCGCCTTGGCGGCGGCGTAGGACGCCATCCCCGGTGCGGCGTGGATGGCGGCCCCCGAGGACACGGCGATCAACGCGCCCCCCTCGTCGCGGCGGACCATGTCGGCCACGCACTGTCGGAAGCACAGGAACGCGCCGGTGAGGTCGGTCCGGAGCACCCGCTCCCAGTCGGCCAGGGAGGTGTCGAGCAGGCGGTCGTGGACGCCGACCCCGGCATTGGCGACGCAGATGTCGACGCGCCCGAAGCGGGCGACGGTGCCCTCGGCCGCGGACGCCACGTGCGTCTCGCCGCCGACGTCGCAGTAGAAGCCCTCGGCCTCCACCCCGCCGGCCCGCAGGGACTCCAAGGCGGCAGCCGTCTTCTCCTCCTTTCGGGCCCAGATGGCCACCGCGGCACCGGCGACGCCGAGCACCCGGGCGATCCCGAGCCCGATCCCGCCGTTGCCGCCGGTCACCACGGCCACCCGGCCGGTCAGGTCGAAGGGCGCCCTCGCGTCGGGCATCACCGGTCCCCGCAGGACCGGCGGGCACTACCCATGCCGGGCGGTCTCGGGCGCCACGATGACCCCCCGCTGGCGGAGATGGGCCACCACCAGGTCGCCCTGGCGGCGCATGTACACCAGGACAGCTGCTGCCGCTGCCTCCCCGTCACCGGACTTGACCGCCCGGAGGATACGGCCGTAGCCGGCCCTGGCCTGCTCGACCGACCCCGGGATGGTGGCGAAGAAGTTGCCCGGCACCTGGCGGACCAGGTTCCGCAGGATCCGGCGGAGCTCCACCGTCCCGCCGTTGACGTGGATGAGGCGCATGAACCCGGCGGCCTCGGTGTCGAAGGAGTCGAGGTCGTCGGTCCGCCGCAGCCGGATGAGCGCCGACGAGAGCTCCTCGAGCAGCGCGGGGTCCCCCCGCTGGGCCACCTTGGCGGCCGCGAGGCCACTGATCAGGCCCACCAGTTCCCAGTGCTCGCGGACGGTCTCCTCGTCGAGCGGCGACACGAAGGCCCCCCGGTGCGGCAGGATCTCGATCGCCCCCTCCGACTCCAGCCGGAGCAGCGCCTCCCGCACTGGTATCTGCGACGTCCCGACCTCGGCGGCCACCCGCTCACGGTCGATCCGGTCACCGGGGCGGAGCGCCCCCTCGAAGATCAGCGTGCGGATGTACTCGGCGATGGCCTCGCCGGCGGGGTTGCGACGCAGCGGACCCCGTGTGGCCGCCTCGGGGCGGCCATCCGCCGTCATCGGCGGCCGTGACGCCGGGGGTCGGTGATCGGGCAACGTTATCCCTCCGAGCACCGGGGAGGGACGATGGGCGACCGCGCAGGCGGCGGCGCCCCTCCCGGGGCCCCGGTCGGCCTCATCCGAGGACTCCGGCCTGCCGCAGCCTCGCCAGGCGCTCTTCGGAGTAGCCGGCCACCTCCCCGAGCACCTCCTCGGAGTGCTCCCCCGCCGTCGGGGCCCGCCGCGGTTCGGGCAGCGGGTCCCCCTCGAGCTTCACCGGGAACAAGAGCATGTCTGCGTCGAGCCGCTCCTTGGGCAGCCACCGGAACCGATGTTGGAACTGCGGGTCGGCCATGACGGTCCGGGGCGTGTTGACCGGCGCGATGGGTGTGTTGTGCTCGTCGCCGAAGGCGACCCACTCGGCGGTGCTCCTCGAGGCGAAGATCCCGGTCAGGATGCCCTGCAGTTCGAGGTTGCCCCGGGCATGGTCGCCGTAGGTGGTGCCGGGCCAGCGCTCGAAGAGGTCGCCACGCCCGACCCCCTCGCAGAAGTTCCTCCAGAACTCCTGCTCGCTCGCCATGAACAGCACACGACCGTCCGAACTGGCGTAGATCTGGTAGCGGACCCCGCCCCGCATGCCGCCGGTGCCCGGGTCGCGCCGGGCCCCGCCGTCGGCCGCGTTCCCGTACACCTCGCTCTCCGGCCGCTCGTAGCTGCGCCAGGTCTCGATCCGGTACCAGTCGAAGTAGGCCGCCGAGTCCGACTGGGCCACCTCCATGGCGCACCCCCTCCCGGTCTCCCGTGCCCGGATCACCGCAGCCAGGATGGCCAGTGCGCCGTAGAGAGGCCCGGCGTGGATGCCGATGCTGGGGTGATCGCCCATGGCGGTGAAGCCGTGCTGGTCGACCTCCACCGGCACCTGCCCGGCCCAGGCGTCGTAGGCGATGCCGTGGCTCGGCATGTCCCGGTAGGGACCGGTGGCGCCGTACCCGGAGATCGAGCAGAACACGATCCGGGGATTGACCTCGGACAGGCGCTCCATGGTCAGCCCCCGCTTGGCCAGCGCGCCCGGGCGCATCGCTTCGATCACCACGTCGGCGTGGCGCGCCAGGTCGAGATAGGCGGCCACCCCTTCGTCGCGGCGCAAGTCGAGCACGACCGAACGTTTACCCCGGTTGATGTGCAGCGAGAGCAGCGAGCACTCGCTCCCCCCGTCCTGGGAGCGGACGATCGGCCAGGTCATCCGCCGGCCGTAGTCCCCGCCCGGCGGCTCGACCTTGATCACGTCCGCCCCGAGGTCGGCCAGCAGGCCGCCCATCTCGGCCGGCCCCAGCATGGAGCTCTCGATCACCCGGACACCCGCCAGCGGCGCTCCCTGTGCCATGCCGTGCCTTCCTTCCCTTCTTCGGTCCCCGTCGGCCCTTCCCCCCCGTCGGCCCGGGCCCGTCGGCCCGGGCTCACGTCCCGAAGGACGCCCGGCCGCTCCTCACTCCTCCCAGTCGGTCTGGTCGCTCCTGGCCGGCTGGCGGTGGGTCCGGAACGGGCACAGCGGCGAGTCCATCAACAGGAAGCGCTGGAAGGAGGTGGTCGCCTCGAGGGAACGCGCCCACCATGCCGCCATCTTCGGGTGCGAGTCCCGACCTGCTTCGAGCGCCGCCCACTGCTCCCAGGTAGGGATGGCCCACAGCACGATGCACTCCGAGTCGTCGGTCATCAACGTCTCCCACGCTCCGGCCAGCTCCCAGCCGAACTCCTCGTAGGCGGGGATCGCCTCCTGGCGCAGCATCTCGAGGTACTCGGTCGACCGTCCCGGTGGGACCGTGAGGTGCTCGTGGGCGTAGGTCTCCCCCGTCACCTGGTCGGCGCAGAGCTCCTCGATCGTCCTCGTCCACGGGGCCGGCCGCAGGAGCCGGTCGGTGCCGGAGCGCCGGAACTCGGCCGCCTTGGCCCACCAGCGGGCCAGGTGCTCGTCCTGCATGGTGGGCGAGCCGGTCTCGTGGCGGAAGGACCGGGCGATGCCCTCGAGGCCGTCCTCCTCCCAGATGTTGACCACTTCGGGCCACCGGCGGGTCGAGCCGAGCACCCCCCACACGCCATAGCACAGCTGGTGGCGCACCTCCTGGGCGTGGGGGCTCCAGTTTGCAGTCATGTGGTGCATGTAGTCGGCCCGGTGGTGACCGATGATGTCGATGTACTCGTGGATGTAGACCTTGTCGTTCACCTGCCACCTCTCTCGCCGGGACTCCCGGCTCCCTCGTCCGTCGTTCCGCCCATCGCGACCCCCTCCTCGAGCGGGCCGACCCCAAGCTCCTCGGCGAAGCGCGCCAGCTCGGCCCGGGTGGCGGCGGCCAGCGGGATGCCCTCGGCCAGCCGGCGGGCCCGGAGGTCGTGCTCGAGCTGGCCGGGCAGCAACACCCGGGCCACCCCCTCGGCCGGCTCGGCGCTGCAGACGTCGTCGATCAGCGCGTCGAGCCGGGTGGCGAAGGACTCACCCTGGGGGAAGGCGGCGGGATCGAGCGCCAGGAAGCACGCCCCCTTGGCGACCCGGTCCTTGCCGTGCACCGGGGAGGCGGTGTGCTCCGTCCGGCCGAAGGAGCTGTCCGCCAGCACGCCTGCCAGCACCTCCACGAGGAAGGCGATCCCGTAGCCCTTGTGCCCGCCGAACCACTGCAGGTGGTCGATCGAGGCATCGGCGGTGGAGGTGGTGGGCCGGCCCCGCCGATCGGTCGCCCAGCCCTCGGGGATGCGCTCGTCCCCCCGCTTCTTGGCAAGCAGGATCTTGTTCCCGGCCACCGCGGTTGTGGCGATGTCGAAGACCACCGGCGGGTGCGTGGCCGCCGGCAGCGCGTAGGAGAAGGGATTGGTCGAGAAGATGCCGGTGAGCCCGCCGAACGGCGGAACGAAGGCCGGCCCGTTCTGGAGGACCAGGGCGATCACACCCCGGCGGGCCGCACGCTCGCTGTAGAAGGCGAGCGCACCCAGGTGGGTCAGCTCGCGCACGGTGACGCCGGCCAGCCCGTGCCGGCGGGCCCGCTCGACCGCCAGGTCCACGGCGGCCACCCCGGCCACCTGGCCCAGGCCGAGTCCGCCGTCGAGCAGCACGGTCGAGCCGCGGTCCTCCACCGTGGCCACCTCGGTCACCGGCCGGATGTGCCCGCTCCGGATCCGCTGCACGTACAGGGCGATCAGGTTGGCGCCGTGGGAGTGCACCCCCCGCAGGTCGGCCTCGACCAAGGTCTCGGCCACCAGGGCGGCGTCGGCCGGGGGCACCCCCAGCGCCTCGAGGATCGCCTGGCAGTGGTTGCGCAGGACCGGCGCGCTCACCGCCGGCTCGTCCATCGGCCCCTCCCGTGACACCGACCCCGGGGTGGGACCGGTCGAATACCTATAAAGTATATATATAGGGAGCTCGGCTCACCCGGCGGGACCGCCGGCGGCCGGTGCCTCGCCCAGCACGCCGTCGGCGCCCAGCCGGTCGATCTGGCCCGCGTCGAGCTCGAGCCACTCCGCCAGCACCTCGCGGTTGTGCTCCCCCAGCATCGGCATCGGCCGGTCGGGCCCCTCGGCCACCTTGGTCATCTTGACGGGGTTCCCCGCCACCAGCACCGGCTGGTCGACTCCGTCGGTCCGGGAAACCTCCACCACCATCCGGCGCAGGCGGACGTGCTCGTCCGCCGCCACCTGGGAGCCGGCGTAGCAGGGCGCGGCGGCCAGCCCCGCTTCGGCCAGCGCCCGGGCCGACTCGAGCATGGTCCGCCCGGCTGCCCACTCCTCGAGGGCGGGTCGGACCGTCGGCTCGAACTGCCCCACCCAACCGCCGTCGTCGAACCGTCGGTCGCCGACCCACTCGGGGTGGCCGAGGATGCCAGCCAGTCGCTCGAACTGGTGGGGCCGGCCGACCTGCAGCACGACCCATCCGTCGGAGGCCCGGAAGGAGTCGAGGATCAGCGGGAGCCGGACGGGCTGCTCGGGGTCGCGCACCAAGCCGAGGGACCAGTAGTTGTAGGACAGGTCGCAGAGGGAGAGCATGGCGTCGTACATGCTGATGTCGACGAACTGCCCCTCGCCGATCCGCTCCCGGTGCCGCAGGGCAGCCAGGAGCCCGATGAGCGCGTAGAGGGCGGTGCCGGTGTCGCCGATCCCACCGAGGGGGTTGATGATCGGTGGCTGGTGCGGCCGGCGGGCGTACTCGTAGATGCCCGACATGGCCTCGGCCACGGCCGCGTAGGCGGGCCAATCCCTGTAGGGGCTCGGTTCGAGGTTCCCGAAGCCCGAGATCGACAGGTAGATCGCCTGGGGATTGACCAGGCGGACGTCCTCGTAGGCCAGGCCGACCTTGGCCGCCCTGCCCGGCCCCAGGTTCTCGCACACCACGTCGGCCCTCGTCGCCAGGTCGAGCACCAGCTGACGACCTGCCGGCCGGGTGACGTCGATGGTGACGCTGCGCTTGTCGAGGTTGTTCCGCAGGAAAGTGGCGCCCACCGACTCCCCGTTGGGCCGGGTGATCGCCGGGGACGAGGCACGCCCCGAGTCACCCCGGCCCGGAGGTTCGACCTTCACCACGTCGGCGCCGAGGCGAGCCAACAATTGGGTGGCGAACGGGAGGGCCTGCATCTGCTCGAGCGCCACCACCCGGACGCCGTCGAACGGTCGCCCCCATTGCCGGGCCTGCTCGTTGTAGGTCTCGCCCAGCTTCATCGCTCCTCCCGGTGCCTGGCATGCCGGACCCGGGCGACTTCGAACCTGGGTCACCGACGAAGATTTATACGATATACGAGTCAAGGGTTCGCACTCCCCGGGGCTGACCCGCCCCGGACGCGCCGGAGCCGGGCGCCCGAGGCGCCCGGCTCCAATCGTGGCGTGCCTGGTCGTCCCTCGGCCGGGTCAGCCCAGGGGCTTGCCGGTCTGGGGGTTGATCTTCTGGCCGGTCTTGATGTTGATGTCGTAGTAGCACTTGTACGGCTCGACCATCTTGAAGCTCGTCCCGACCGTC
>DAHUYA010000128.1 GCA_027315445.1 Acidimicrobiaceae bacterium
CGGCGCCACCAGGGGGACTTCGGGACGGAAGGACCCGTGCGCGAGTGGACGGCGAAGGTCTGTACGGCGAAGGTCTGGACGGCGAACGTCTGTTCGGACAGGGGCCTGTCCCGGGTGCCGGGTGGTCACCCGCCCGACGGCCCGTGCCAAGGTCACCGGTCCCGGCCCGGTCGCCGACGCCGCCTGGCTGTTGGCCAGGAAGAAGCTCTGGATCAGCTGGCCCGGGCCGTTGGTGTTGGCCGCCAGCATCGGCCCGCCCGTGCCGGCCGCCCAACACACCTGGGTGGTGGCGCCCTGATAGCTGGTCGGCGTGCCGAGGTGGCTCCCCACGACCAGCACGCCGGGGTCGAGCGCCCAGACGATCAACCCGAGATGGTTGGACCGCAGGTAGGACAGCAACTCGGGCAGCAACGTCGGAGACTGGGGGTTGCAGGTGCCCGCCCCGGGCCAGTCCTGGAAGGCTTCCATGAAGATCGGCACGGTCGCCGACAGCGTCCCCCAGTTGGCGGCCCACTGGGCCGGCGCGGAGTCCTTGGAGGTCAGGTCCGGCTCCATCCCGTAGACCACGTTGGTCCCGGTGAGGGCGAACTCGGGAATGCCGGACAGGCTCTTGTCACCGGCCAGCCCCTCGGCGATCGCGACGTTCTGCGCCCCGTCTGCCCGGACGTCGTCGAGGAGGGTCTGCATCCCCACGAACTGGTACGCGACACCGCTCGAGGTGGTGTCCGTCCCACCGCTCTGCCAGAGCGCCCACGCCCCCTTGCCACCCTCGACGGTGAAACCGGCCAGGTTCGGCTCGTTGTAGAAGTCGAAGAACACCCTCGGGTCGCCGGCGAACTGGGAAGCGACGGCGTTCCAGAAGTCGACGGTCTGCGCCGTCGGCAGGTGGTCACCACCGAAGTACGCCTCCTGGTCGGTGATGATCGCCACCATGCCGTCATCGTTGGCCAGCTGGACCTCGTCGATCAGCTCCTGCATCACGGTCGGGTTCACCGAGCCGTTGGTGAGGAGATTCTCCGCCGCCACCTGGATGCGGACCACGTTGGCGTGCCAGAAGGTGGCGGCGGCCTGGATCTTCGCCGGGTCGCTCATCGACCCGGGGGTGTTGCAGGTGGCGCCGGGCCTGGCCAGGCAGTACACGACGAACCCGTACGGCACGAACTGCTGCCCGTTGGGACCCACGACTTGGTTCCCCACCACCTGATAGGCAGCTGCGCCTGAGGCGCCCGCCGGCAAGGTCGCGCCGAGGGTCGTCGAGAGGGCTGCGGCCACCGCCAGAGTGACCAGGGAGAGGTGGCGCCGCCGCCGAGATGCAGGCACCTGAGCCGCCTTCCTCGAGGTGGACAGGGCTCGCCGCCGCAGCGGTGCGCTCTCGGGAGCGTCGTGGTGGGGAGGGGACGAGGACCGAAGACCGGAGCGGCCCGTCTCCAACGGTCCCCTGATTTTCGCAAGCGGCAACTTCGGCCTCCCTTCCGCCCGAGTGACCTGTCACTATTCTTTCTACAGAAATAGAATTCTTGCAAGTGCTAAATAGCAGAATCTAGGCTGAGCTCGTGAACGACGGCCCAGTGTCGGCTCCCGGACACGGGGCACCTGTCCGCAGCACCCGGCGCGACGGGCGCCTAGCGCTGACGGCGGTGCTGGCCGGGACGGCCCTGTTCCTGGCCACCCTGGCCTCGAGCGGCGACTGGGGCTCCCCGGGCCCTGGTCACGCCGTCCGCCGCCACGATCACGGGGGGAACGTGCTCCTTTCGAGCGGAGGGCAGCCCGTGGTGGTGGCCACCGGACGGGCGCAGGGCGGCGGCTGGGCGGCCGGGGCCACCGGGGCGGTCTACGGGGTCGGCGGGGCGCCGGCCCTCGGTTCGGCGACCGGTGACCACCTGAACGAGCCGATCGTCGGCATGGCGGCCACCCCCGGCGGTGGCGGCTACTGGCTGGTGGCTTCCGACGGGGGGATCTTCGCCTTCGGGGACGCCGCCTTCTTCGGCTCGACCGGGTCCCTCCACCTGAACGAGCCGATCGTCGGCATGGCGGCCACCCCCGGCGGTGGCGGCTACTGGCTGGTGGCTTCCGACGGGGGGATCTTCGCCTTCGGGGACGCCGCCTTCTTCGGCTCGATGGGCGGCCAGCCCGGCTACCGGGCGGCGTCGATCGTCGCCACCACCACCGGCTACGACCTCGTCTCCACCACCGACGCCTGGACGGCCTACGCCCGACCGGTCGGTGCCGGCGGGTCGAGCGGACAGGCTTCGCGGCCTGCCCCGGCCGGACCAGTGGCATCGAGTGCCTCGAAGACGCCGAGCTCGGGTCAACCGGCAGCCTCGGCCTCCTCGGTTCCGACCCCGCTCGGCGCCGGCTTCCGCTACGGCTACGACCTCTCCCACCAGGCGCCCGACCAGGCCGCCGACGACCCGGCGGCCGCCGCGTCGGCCCGCCAGGTCATGGCCTCCCTGCCCGGCACCCTCGACGACGTCGCGCTGATGGGCTGGGGGGAGGCCAACCCCGAGCCCTCACCGGGCGTCTACGACTTCACCAGCCTGGCCAAGCGGGTGGACATGGTGCTGGCGAGCGGGGGCACGCCGGTCATCACCCTGTGCGGCGCCCCGGACTGGATGAAGGGCGGCGTGGCCGGCACCACCGACTGGTCGCAGCTCGACGTGGCCCCCCTCCCGTCCCACTACCAGGACTTCGCCGCCCTGGCGGCCGAGGTGGCGGCCGCCTTCCCGCAGGTGAGGTACTTCGTCGTCTGGAACGAGCTCAAGGGCTTCTGGAACGCCGCCACCGGCAGCTGGGACGCGGCCGGCTACACGGCCATGTACAACGACGTCTACCAGGCGATCAAGCAGGTCCGCCCCGACGCACAGGTCGGCGGCCCCTACGCCCCGCTGCCCACCCTGGCCGGGCCCGGGCCTGGAACCGACGCCTCCACCCCGGCCGGCAGCTGGGGGACGGTCAGCCAGCCCACCCTCGACGCCGTGAGCTACTGGCTGGCCCACGCCGTGGGCGCCGACTTCCTGGCGGTGGACGGTCGCCTGGTCACCGCGTCCGACGCCCTGGTCGGCAGCCCGCTGCAGTCGGTCGGGAAGTACGCCGCACTCGACGCCTGGCTCCGGGCCCGGACCTCGCTGCCGATCTGGTGGATGGAGTCCCACATCGAGCCGGACGCCAGCGGCTGGAGCGACCAGCAGGCGGCCGCGGTCCGCGTGGCCGCCCTGGCCGAGATGGCGGCCAGCGGTGCCAGCGTCGGGCTGCAGTGGCAGCCCCAGCAGGAGATCGGTTGGCCCGACCTCGGTCTGTGGACCTCCACCCTGTCGCCGGGTGGCGGCCA
Organism: Acidimicrobiaceae bacterium; assembly: GCA_027315445.1. Classification (GTDB taxonomy): domain Bacteria; phylum Actinomycetota; class Acidimicrobiia; order Acidimicrobiales; family RAAP-2; genus DAHUYA01. The sequence continues at coordinate 3,329 of DAHUYA010000128.1, forward strand.
GCCCACCGCGCTGGTCCCCGACCTGCAGGCGGCCCTGCCGGTGCTGGCCGGCGGGGTGAGCCTGGTGCCGGACGAGCCGCCGGGCGTGCTGGTGGCCACCGGCCCGGCCGGCACGGTGGCCGTCGACACCAACGCCGCCCCGGCGGTGGCGTACACGTCCTCGGGGCTGCTGCCCCTCGGCGCCGGCCAGGTGGCGGTGCGGTGAGCCCCGGCCGGCGGGCACATTCGCCGGCCGGGGGGCAACCGCCGATCCAGTAGCATCGGCCCGTCACAGCTCCCCTCCGAACGGCGGTAGAGACGGGATGAACCACACCACCGGGCCCGGCGCGGCGGCCGGCACCCAGCGCCTGATCACCCAGCCGCTGGTCCTGGTCGGTGCCCCCCGCTCGGGGACCACCATGCTCTTTCAGGCGCTCTCCGCACACCCCGACCTCTGGAGCCTCTACCGCGAGAGCCAACCCATCCTCGACGCCCACTTCCCGGTCGAGATGACCGCCGGTCGCTCGGCTTTCGTGCCGGGCGACTCGGTGGACGACACCACCGCCGCCGCGGTCGAGCGTGCGTTCTTCGAGAGGGTCGGGAACCTCGAGGGCGCCCAGGGGACCCTGGCCCGCTTCCTGCCGCTCATCCTGCGCACCCGCCTCAGCGACACCCTCCGGCGTGCCGGGCGCCAGCGGAAGCGGCCGCCGATCCGCATCGTCGAGAAGACCCCCGACAACTGCTTCCGGATCCAGATGCTCCTGCGGGTGTTCCCCGACGCCCGCTTCGTGTTCGTGGTGCGGGACCCCCGTGGCTCGATCGCCTCCGTCCTGCACGGCTGGCGGGACGAGAGCCGGTTCCGCCGCTACGCCATGCCCGAGGGCTACCGGCTCGACGACTACTCGGGCGATCAGTGGTGCTTCGGGCTCATCCCCGGGTGGGAAGAGCTCGACGGCGCCCGGGTGGTGGAGGTGTGCGCCCGCCAGTGGGTCTCCTACAACGAGCACTGCCTCCGCGACCTGCCCGTGGACGACCCCTCGCGGGTGCTGCAGGTCCGCTACGAGGAGCTCTCGGCCCGACCGGGCCCCGTCCTCGAGCAACTCGCCCGGTGGGCACAGCTCGACCCGGCCCCGCTCCGCCGGTTCGACGAGAAGCTGCCGGTGGTCAACACCTGGAGCCGGCCGAGCGAGGACAAGTGGCGATGGGCCGCCGACGAGCTGGCCACGGTGACCGGGACCATCCTCCCGATGGCCCGCCAGCTCGGCTACGACCTCGAGCCGTCGGCGGCCGGCAACGCCTGACCCCCCCGTGCCGGCCGGGCCCAGCCCAGGGGCCGACGTCGTGACCGGCACCACCGCGCCGGCACGGGCCGGCGGGCCGGACCCTTCCGTGCCGGCACCGCCGGGTGGGGGGCCGCTGCGTCGGGGGGGCGTGGCCCTGATCACCAACGGGGCGGCCACCGGCCTCCTCGGCCTCGCCTACTGGGTGGTCGCGGCCCGCCTCTACGGCCAGACGGCGGTCGGCCAGAACGCCTCCCTCGTCTCGGCCATGCTGACCGTGTCCGGGCTGGCCCAGCTCAACTACACCCGGTCGCTTTCGAGCCTGATCCCCCGGGCCCGCCAGAGCGCGGTCCGGCTCGTCGGGCGCGTCTACGTCCTGGTCGGGGTGGTCAGCCTGGTGGCCGGCGCCGTGCTGGCCGCCGTCCTCCCCGGCCTCTCCTCCCGCTTCGGCTTCCTCCATCCCCCGGGGCTGGTGATCCCCGGCTTCGCCCTGGCGGTGGTGCTCTGGAGCATCTTCACCTTGGAGGACACGGTGCTGGCCTCCACCCGGCGGGCCTCGGTGGTCCCGATCGAGAACATCGCCTTCGGCGCGGCCAAGCTGCTCCTGCTCTACCTGCTGGCCCGGGTGGGGTTCGGCGACCTCAACATCTTCGCCTCGTGGGTGCTGCCGCTGGTGCTCATCGTGGTGCCGATCAACCTGTTCGCCTTCCGACGCGCCCTCCCCCAGATGGCCCGGCTCCCGGCCGAGGTCGTGGAGGTGCCGGGGCGCTGGGTCCGGCAGGACTTCGCCGGGTACATGCTCTGGTTGGCCGGCACCTCCCCCCTGCCGTTCCTCGTCCTGGCGGTGCTCGGGCCCAAGCCGTCGGCCTCCTTCTACATCCCCCTCACCGTCGCCACCGCCATCGACGTGGTCTCGCTCAACGTGGGCAACGCCATCACCGCCGAGGTGTCGCGCAACAAGGGCCAGGTCGACCGGCACGCCGCCCGCTTCGTGGCCGCCTTCTGGCTCCTGGTGCTCGTGGGCAGCGTCGTCCTGGTCTTCGTCGCCCCGACGCTGCTGCAGATCTTCGGCCACCGCTACCGCTCGGGCAGCGGGGTCGTGCTGCGGATGCTGCTCGGCGTCTCGGCCGCCCGCTCGGCCATGTTCCTCAACAACGCCCTGGCCCGGGCGGCCGGGCGCGGCGGGCGCATCCTGATCGTGCAGGCGATCGCCTCGCTCTTCACCCTTTCGATCGGCCTCGCCACCATGACCCACCTCGGGGTGAAGGGCATGGCGCTCGGCTGGCTGGTGGGCAGCGTGCTGGCCGGGCTCGTGGCCGCCCGCTGGGTGATCCCGGCGGTCGTACCCCACCTGCGACGCACGACGGGCCGGAAGCCGGCCCACGCCCGACGCCCCGCGCCCGAGCCCCGCGGGCCCGTGTCGGTGCTCAGCCGACGCCGGGGACCGGCTGGCGGGCAGCCTTCCGAGAAGTGACCTGCAGCGGGTAGCGGTAGCGGCGCAGGAGCGGCGCCGTCACCGCCGTCACGAACAGGCGGTGGCCGGCGGGCATGGCGGTCCGCCACTCGTCGTCGGCGGCGATCCTGGTCTTCCCGGAGGAGAAGCGCGACGGGTTGCCGGCCACCGTGTGGGAGACCTTGAGGCCGACCTCGTCCCGGGTCGAGCGCAGCTCGGCCGCGATCCCGGGCTCCCCGATCCGCTCGGCCAGTGAGGCGAGCAGCGGTCCGGGGTCCTTCACCAGGTCCTCGTAGCGGATGAGGGTGTAGCTACGCGGCCGCTCGCGGTCCACACCGAAGAGCAGGTTGAAGGCGTCCCACTCGACCGACGACCGCAGCAGGCTGTGGCGGTCCATGTGCTGGGTGGTCCAGTGGATCTCGGTCCGCACCTTCTTGCGCTGCCACGAGTAGGCGCTCCCCCGGCTGTCGCGCACCAGATGGGCCACGTGCAGCTCGAGACCGGGGACCTCGGTCAGCACCCGGGCGAACTGGGGCACCTTGGAGGAGTCGATCACCACGTGGGCCCCGGAGATCTCGGCGATCGCCCGGTACATCCGGTCGACGACGTCGCCGTACTCGCCGAGGGCCCGGCGGTGGGCCGGCGACCGCAGCGCGGGGAGCCAGAGCGAGGGAAAGGTGGCGTAGCCGTGCACCCGGTGCTGCAGGGACGCCATCTCGCTCCCCGGCGCCTTGTCGCTCGGCACCCCGAAGACCGCCTGGGAGACCTCGTTCCAGAACGGACAGCGCCGGAACCGCTCGCCGCAGCCGCACAGCTGGTCCTGCAGGTAGCCGCGCTCCCAGATGTAGATGAGCTCGCCGATGGCCACCGTGCCGGTCGCCTCGCCCAGCACGCGCAGGAGCATCGTGCTGCCGCTCCGGCTGTACCCGCCGATGTACAGGACCTTCACCAGACGACCAACCCGCCTCGATGACCCGCGGCCAGCCGCCCCGGCCAGGAGGCGTCAGTATACCGATGCCCTCCCGGCGCGAAGTTGGACGTCACGGCTGCAGCTTGGTCATGTGGACGCTGTTCATCCGGGGGTCCTCGCCCTGCACGGTGGACACCGTCTCCCCCAGGAGGTGGCGCCAGTACCTGGGGTAGCTGCCGTAGTACTCGCGCACGTAGCGGGGCTGGGGCACCACGCAGCCGGCCACGAACATGGCGGCCTTGGTGAGCGGCAGCCGGGCGGCGAACGTCACCCGGTGGTGCGTGAGGGCGGCGTCGCTGCTCCAGCCCAACGCCGCCATCCGGCCCCGGACGGCCAGCGGCATCCTCCGGTCGGGGCCGGTGGCCGGCAGGGGGACCTCGGGCACCACTTCGGCCAGGCCGGCGGTGACCAGGGTGAGGAGCCAGCCCAGCTCCAGCTCTTCGAAGGTGGCCCGGGCCCGGGCCCCGCCCACCTGGCCCAGCAGGACGAGCATGTCCCGCCACGAGACCAGCCCCATCCGGCCCTTCCACAGGTCGTTCACCACGTGGAGGGCGGCGATCACCAGGGAGTGCTCGGGGGCGGCCATCCGAGCCCGGTGCCCTGCCACGTCCCCCCAGTGGCCGGCGTCGAGCACCCGCTCCGGGGTGAGCCTCGTCCCGAAGAGCCAGGGCGCCACGTGGTGGTGCACGTCCATGTTGCCGCCGTCCCGGCTGCAGTGGAGGTTGACCCCTTCCTTGCAGGCGGCGTCCATCCACGGCCACGGCGGGGTGCTGGCCGGGTGGGTGAACCCCTCCTCGCGGCACACCTGCACCGCCTCGTCGAAGCGGGTCGCCGGCACCAGCAAGTCGATGTCGCTGTAGGCCCGGGGCCATCCGGTGGGGTGGCACGGCGTCACGGCCGGCCCCTTGATGACCGCGGCGGGGATCCCCCGCCGGTCGAGGGCGGACAGCACCCGCCGCGCCGCCGACTCGGCCGCCATCGCCCGGACCTGCATCTCGAGGCTCACCTGCCGGAACCGCTCCACGAGGGCGGGGGCCACGCCGGGGATGCCGTCGGCCACCACGAGGGCCACCGGGGCCATGGACTCGGCGAGGAGCAGCTCCGCCTCGTCGGCCAGTGCCCCTGGCTCGAGGGGGGGTGGCTGGTCGGTCAGGCCGGCGGACAGGCAAGCGCGGGAGGCCGGTCCCAGACCTGCCAGGGGTCCGGCCCCGACCATCAGCCGCTGCCGCCCGGCAGGACGCCGGTCTCGCGCAGGTGGCGGATGACCTGATCGGCTGCCGCGTCCGGGGTGGTCACGGTGGTGTCGACGTGGAGCTCGGGGTCGCTCGGCGGCTCGTAGGGGGAGTCGACACCGGTGAAGTGCTGCAGCTGCCCCTGCCGGGCCTTGGCGTAGAGGCCCTTGGGGTCCCGCGAGGCCGCCACTTCGAGGGGTGCGTCCACGAACACCTCGCAGAACGTGCCCCGGTCGAGCAGGTCGCGCACCATCCGGCGCTCGGCCCGGAACGGTGAGATGAAGGCCGCGATCACCACCAGCCCGGCCTGGGCCATCAGCCGGCAGACCTCCCCCACCCGTCGGATGTTCTCCACCCGGTCGGCGTCGGTGAACCCGAGGTCCCGGTTGAGCCCGTGCCGGACGTTGTCCCCGTCGAGCAGGAAGGTGTGCACCCCGTCGGCGTGGAGCTTGCGCTCGAGCACGTTGGCGATGGTCGACTTCCCCGCACCCGACAGCCCGGTCAGCCAGATCACCGCCGGCCGGTGCCCCTTCAGCGCGGTGTGGGCCGCCGCGTCGACCTCGACGTCCTGCCAGTGCAGGTTCTGCGCCCGGCGGAGGCCGAAGTTGACCATGCCCGCCCCGACCGTCTCGTTGGTCAGGCGGTCGATCAGGATGAACCCGCCGAGGTCCCGGTTGGCGCCGTAGGGGTCGAATGCCACCTCGCGATCGAGGCTCAGGTTGCAGACACCGATCTCGTTCAGCGCCAGGGTGGTGGCCGCCGCGTGCTCGAGGGTGTTCACGTTGAGCCGGTACTTGGGCCGCGCCAGCGTGGCGTTGACCGTCCGGGTCCCGAGCTTCAACAGGTAGCGGCGGCCGGGCAGCATCGGCTGCTCGTGCATCCAGACGATGTGCGCCTCCACCTGGTCGGAGACCGAGGCCGGCTGGTCGGTGGCACAGATCACGTCGCCCCGGCTGACGTCGATCTCGTCGCTCAGGGTCAGGGTGACCGACTGGCCGGGCGCCGCCTCGGGCAGGTCGCCATCGGCCGAGACGATGCGCTCGACCGTCGACGCCGTGCCGACCGGCAGGACGACCACCCGGTCGCCCGGGCGCACCACCCCGCCCGCCACCGCTCCCGAGAACCCCCGGAAGTCCGAGCTGGGCCGGTTCACCCACTGCACGGGGAACCGGAGCGGCCCTGCCGCGGCGTCGCTGCCGACCGGCGCATCCTCGAGGCAGCGCATCAGGTCCGGGCCGTCGTACCACGGGGTGTTCGGGCTCGGCCCGAGGAGGTTGTCCCCGCGCAGTGCCGAGACCGGGATGCAGGTCACCCGTTTGATCCCGAGGGCGGCGGCGAAGGAGCGGTACTCGTCCTCGATCGCCCGGAAGGCCGATTCGTCGTAGTCGACCAGGTCGAGCTTGTTCACCGCCAGCACCACTTGCGAGATGCCCATCAACGCGACCACGTAGCTGTGGCGGCGGGTCTGGACGAGCACCCCCTTGCGGGCGTCCACCAGGATGACCGCCAGGTCGGCGGTGGAGGCGCCCGTGACCATGTTGCGCGTGTACTGCTCATGGCCGGGCGTGTCGGCCACGATGAACTGACGCCGGTCGGTGGTGAAGTAGCGGTAGGCGACGTCGATGGTGATGCCCTGCTCGCGCTCGGCCTGCAGCCCGTCCACCAGCAATGCGAAGTCGAGCTCCTCACCCTGGGTGCCCACCCTCTTGGAGTCCGCCTCGAGCGCGGCCAGCTGGTCGTCGAGGAGGAGCTGGGACTCGTAGAGCAGGCGGCCGATCAGGGTCGACTTCCCGTCGTCCACCGAGCCGCAGGTGATGAAACGCAGGGTCGACTTGCTCTCGTGCTCGGCCAGGTACCGGTCGATGTCGAGGCTGCCGGCCACCAGGGCGCCGGCCATCAGAAGTAGCCCTCCTGCTTCTTCTTCTCCATCGAGCCGGCCTCGTCGAAGTCGATGACCCGGCCCTGGCGCTCGGAGGTCGTCGAGAGCAGCATCTCCTCGATGACGGCCAGGAGGCTGTCGGCCGTCGACTCGATGGCCCCGGTCAGCGGGTAGCAGCCCAACGTCCGGAAACGGACCCGTCGCACGCGGGGCACCTCGCCGTCGTGCAAGGGCATCCGCTCGTCGTCGACCATGATGAGCGTCCCGTCGCGCTCGACCACCGGGCGCTCCTTGGCGAAGTACAGCGGCACAACCGGGATCCGCTCGCGGTGGATGTACAACCAGACGTCGAGCTCCGTCGAGTTTGACAACGGGAAGACCCGCACGCTCTCCCCCGTCTGGGTGCGCGCGTTGTAGAGCCGCCACAGCTCGGGGCGTTGGCGCTTGGGGTCCCAGCGGTGCTGCTCTGATCGGATCGAGAAGACGCGCTCTTTGGCCCGCGACTTCTCCTCGTCCCGGCGGGCCCCCCCGAAGGCGAGGTCGAAGCCGTGCTTGTCGAGGGCCTGCTTGAGGCCCTCGGTCTTCCAGACCGTGGTGTGCACCGACGACCCGTGGGTGAACGGGTTGATCCCGGCCTCGGCGGCGTCGGGGTTCTGGTGGACCAGCAGCTCCACCCCCGGTTGGGCGGCCACCTCTTCACGGAAGGCGTACATCTCCCGGAACTTCCAGGTGGTGTCCACGTGGAGCAGCGGGAACGGCAACGGGCCGGGGAAGAAGGCCTTCTTCGCCAGGTGCAGCATCACCGAGCTGTCCTTCCCGATCGAGTAGAGCATGACCGGGTTCTCGCTCTCGGCGACCGCCTCTCGCAGGATGTGGATCGCCTCGCCTTCGAGGCGGTCGAGATGCGTCAGGTTCACGCCGTAGGTTCTAGTGCCCACTGACCCTGGGCGGGGTCGTACTCGTAGACGTGCGCCGTCGGCTCGAGGCGGGTGAACCGCTCGCGGATGATCACCCGCAAGATCCGCAGCCCGTCCCGTACGGGGTGCAGGTTGGAGATGCCGTTGATCCGGTCGCCCTCGAAGCTCGGCACCTCGGCCACCCTGAGGCCCAGCTTGGTCACCCGGATGTTGATCAGCGTCTCCACCTCGAAGCCGGGGCAGTCGACCAGGAGCGAATCGAGGCAGGACGCATGGAAGGCGTTGTACCCGTAGCAGAGGTCGGTGTACTTGGTCCCGAACAGTAGGTTGACCACCCCGCTCAGGAACCGGTTGCCGGTGCGCCGCAGCCAGGTGAGGTCGGCGCTGCCACCGCCCGGCAGGTACCGCGAGCCCTTGGCGAAGTCGGCCCCCTCGACCAGCGCCTGCACGAAGCGCGGTATCTCGGTCGGGTCGGTGGAGCCGTCGGCGTCCATCATGACGATCACGTCGCCGGTGCAGGCGGCGAACCCGCATGCCAGGGCGTCACCCTTGCCCCTTCGGGCCTGCAGGACCACCCGGATGTCGGGACGGAGCTGCTTGGCGACCTCGATGGTGTCGTCCACCGAGTGCCCGTCGACCAGCACCACCTCGTGGAGGCCGGTCGGCAGCTGGGTGAAGACGTGCGGGAGGTTGTCCGCCTCGTTGAGGGTGGGGATGACCACGCTCACCCTCAGCCCGTGCAGATGTTCCCGCCGCGCCGCGATGGTGCGGCTGTCGGGATGCGCACGGCCTCCGTGCAAGTGAATTTCGGATCCGCCGATCCTGCGGCGTGGCGCCGCCAGGTTCCCGCCACTCATCTCTCACTCTCCGCCTTGTTCGAGGATGTGCTGACAAAGTACACGACTCCCCTCGCCCGCACAACGGTCAATTTCGCCGCTGCTCGCGACGCGCGCGCGTCGGGTGCGGTCTCTTCGACGCTCAGATCCCTCCTGTTGGGAGCGGCATTCCGCAGGCGATCGCCATGCGGAACGCCGAAGGATGGCCGGCTGAAGCCCCGGCCACAGACCGGGATCTATGTCTACAAAGCAGACGGGATTCGTGACGCACTCGCCCGGCGGTCGCAGGGCCGTGCGGAGAACGTCGCCGAAGGGTCGCCGGGGGGTGAGGAGGACATCGCCTGCCGTCCCGGCTGGAAAGTCACCTGTTGCCATGAATCCTAGTGATTTAGTAGCTTTTCTCCATGGACTGGGTTCTGGTACTGGCGAGCGCGGGGGTAGGGCTGTCGGTCGGGGCGACGGGCGCAGGCGGGGGTGCCCTGATGACACCCATGATGGTGCTGGTGTTCGGGGTCAACCCGGTGGCCGCCATCTCGAGCGACCTGGTCGCCACCTTGGTCATGCGCCCCGTCGGGGCAGCCGTCCACTGGCGCCGCGGCACCGTCAGCTGGAGCCTCGTGCGCTGGCTGGCTGTCGGCTCGGTGCCGGCGGCGCTCCTCGGTGCCTACCTGCTCCACCTGATGGGCGGCCGGACGTCCTCGAAGGGCCCGGTCGAGACCGTCCTCGGTGTGGCCCTCCTGGCCGCGGCGCTGGCCATGGTCGTGCGGTCGCTGGTGCAGCGCCGCCGTCCGCCCGGCTCGGCAGCGGCCCGTCCACCGGTCGTCCGTCCGCTGCGGACGGTGGGCGTCGGGGTGGTGGGGGGGCTGCTGGTCGGGATGTCCTCGGTCGGCGCCGGCTCGCTCATGATCGTGCTGCTGCTGTTCGTCTACCCGGCCATCACCTCGCCGACCCTGGTCGGGAGCGACCTGGCGCAGGCCATCCCGCTGACGGCGGCGGCCACGCTCGGGCAGCTGCTCTTCGGCCACGTCGCCCTGACGGTGACCGGTGCACTGGTCCTCGGGGGCGTGCCGGCGGTGCTGGTGGGCTCGCTCCTCTCCTCCCGGGCGCCGGACCGGCTCCTGCGACCGGTGATCGGTCTCGCCATCCTCGCCTCGGGGCTCGCATTCGTCGGCCTGCCGGCCAAGCCTCTCGGGATCGTCCTCGCGGCCATCGCCGTCGTGGCGGTGGCGGGAGTGGCCGTGCGGCGGGTGCACGACACGGCGGCGCCGGCGGGCCCGGCGGCGCCGGCGATGGCGATGGCGCGCCCGCCGGCGATGGCGTCGGTGGCGTCGGTGGCGTCGGTGGATGCGACGCCGTCGATCTGACCCGGACCACGCTCGTCGGTAGCGTTTGAGGATGCGATCGCCCGGTCACCTGTCGGACGGCGGCCACCCATGAGCCTGGTCGACGCGACCGAGGAGGCGGTCGACGACCACGCGGTCGCCGCCCGGCTGGCGGCCATCGCCGGTGAGCTGCTGGTCGAGCTCCGCCGGGGGCCGCTCACCGGCCGGCCGCTCGGGGCCGAAGGAGACCGCCAGTCGAACGAGCTGCTGCTGCGCGGTCTGGCGCGGTTCCGTCCCGGCGACGCCGTGCTGTCCGAGGAAGCGGCCGACGACCCGGCGCGGCTCGACGCCCGGCGGGTCTGGATCGTCGACCCGCTCGACGGCACCCGCGAGTACGGGGAACCGGACCGCACCGACTGGGCGGTGCACGTCGCGCTGTGGGAGGACGGCGCACTCGCCGCCGGGACGGTGGCCCTGCCGGCACGAGACCTCGTCCTCCGGGACGACCGGCCCCCGGCGCTGCCCGTGGCGGCGCCCGGGCCTCCCCGGCTGGTGGTCAGCCGCACCCGGCCGCCGGCGGTGGCGGACCGGGTCGCCGAGGTCCTCGAGGCCGTCACCGTCCCGATGGGGTCGGCCGGCGCCAAGGTGGCGGCGGTGGTCCTGGGCGAGGCCGAGGCCTACGTGCACGCCGGCGGTCAGTACGAGTGGGACTCGGCCGCCCCGGTGGCGGTGGCCGCCGCCGCCGGGCTGCACGTCTCGCGCCTCGACGGCAGCCCCCTCCGCTACAACCAGCCGGACGTGCTGCTCCCGGACCTGGTCGTGTGCCGGCCCGAGCTGGCCGACGCCATCCTGGCGGCGGTGCGCGGGTTCGGCGCCGCGCTCGGCGCCGAACCGCCGCCCCGCTGATCTCTCAGCTCGCAGGCCGGCTCAGCTCGCAGGCCGGCTCAGCCCCGGGGGCTCAGGCCCCCGCCTCAGCCGCCCCGTCTCCCGTGCCGCCGAGCGCTCCACCGGTCTCGCCGAACCCCTCGCCCTGGCCCTCGAGCCCGGGGGCGGCGCCGAGCCAGCTGGCGTCGATCGACGAGTCGAAGGGCTCGTCCCCCATGGCGTCGATCCCCAGCCCGTCCCCGCCGACGTCGCGCAGCCAGGCCGCCAGGTCCTCGGTGTCCCGCTCCCCGCCGCTCCCGCCGAGCGCCCAGAACGGTAGGGCCTCGGCGTCGGGCATCTCGAGGCGGATCCGCCGGTAGTGGTCCATCCCGGAGCCGGCCGGGATCAGCTTGCCGATGATGATGTTCTCCTTCAGCCCGAACAGCTGGTCGGAGCGGCCCTCGATGGCCGCCTCGGTGAGCACCCGGGTGGTCTCCTGGAAGGAGGCGGCCGACAGCCAGCTGTCGGTGGCCAGCGAGGCCTTGGTGATCCCCATCAGCTCGGGGCGCCCTTCGGCCGGCCGCTTGCCCTCCTCCACCAGCTGGCGGTTGACCTCGGCGTAGAGCTGGTTGTCGACCCGCTCGCCCGGGAGGAACGGGGCGTCGCCCGGCTCGGCCACGAGCACCCGGCGGAGCATCTGGCGGACGATCAGCTCGATGTGCTTGTCGTGGATCGACACTCCCTGGTCGCGGTAGACCTTCTGCACCTCCTCCACCAGGTACTGCTGGGTCTCGCGGATCCCCTTGACCTCCAGCAGCTCCTTGGGGTCCTTCGGGCCCTCGACCAAGGCGTCGCCGGCGGCCACCTCCTGGCCGTCGGCCACCTCGAGGTGCACCCGGGGCGCCACCACGGTCGACTCCTCGGTCCCGTCGTCGCCCACCACGGTGATGCGCCGGCCGGTCTCCTCGTCCTCCACCCGGACCACGCCCGAGTGGCGGGCGAGCACCGCCGCCCCCTTGGGGGTGCGGGCCTCGAACAGCTCGACCACCCGGGGCAGGCCGTGGGTGATGTCCTCGCCCACGATGCCGCCGGTGTGGAAGGTCCGCATGGTGAGCTGGGTCCCCGGCTCCCCGATGGACTGGGCGGCGATGACCCCCACGGCCTCGCCGAGCTCGATCATCCGCCCGGTGGCCAGCGACTGGCCGTAGCAGGCGGCGCACACGCCGTGCGAGGCCTCGCAGGTCAGGACCGAACGGACCCGGATGCGGTCCACCGCTTCGTCGTCGCGCAGCCTCGCCACCAGCTCGTCGGTGAGCAGGGTGTCGGCGTCGAGCGTGGTGCCGTCCGACAGGGTCACCGGCTCGAGCAGCAGGCGGCCGTAGGCACGGGTCTCGAGGTAGCTGCGCCGTCCCGGCCCGTCGGGGACCACGTCCTCGATCCAGATGCCCCGGGTGGTCCCGCAGTCCTCCTGGCGGACGATCAGCTCCTGGGCCACGTCGACCAGCCGCCGGGTCAGGTAGCCCGAGTCGGCCGTCCGCAGGGCGGTGTCGGCCAGGCCCTTGCGGGCGCCGTGGGTGGAGATGAAGTACTCCAGCACCGACAGCCCCTCCCGGAAGGAGGACTTGATCGGGCGGGGGATCATCTCGCCCCGGGGGTTGGACACCAGGCCCTTCATGCCGGCGATCTGACGGATCTGCTGGGCGTTCCCGCGGGCGCCGGAGTCCACCATCATGTCGAGCGGGTTGAAGGCCATGCCGGCCAGCGTCCGCTCCATGGCCCGGCCCACCTCCGAGTTGGCGGACGTCCAGATCTCGATCTCCTTCTGGCGCCGCTCGTCGTCGGTGATGATCCCCCGCTTGAACTGGCTCTCGGCCTTCTCGGCCTCCTTCTCGTAGCGGTCGAGGATGCCCTGCTTCTCCGGCGGGGTGCGGACGTCGTCGATCGAGATGGTGAGCCCCGACTGGGCGGCGTAGCGGAACCCGAGCGCCTTGACCTGGTCGAGGCTGGCCGCCACCACGTGCTTGGGGTACGCGGCCGCCAGCTCCTCCACGATGGCGCCGATCGGCGTGTTCCGCTTGCCCACCACGTCGTTGACGTAGCGGAAGCCCTCCGGCAGCGCCTCGTTGAACAGGAGCCGCCCGGCGGTGGTCTCGAAGGCGAGCGGCCCGTCCTCCTCGCCCACCGAGACGCCCGACGAGGCCAGACGTCCCGCCAACGACGACTCGGGCCGGGGGCGGAGGATGATCTTGGCGTGCAGGTTCAGGTCACCCGCCCCGAGGGCCGCGTGGACCTCGTGGGGGTGGCGGAACACCCGGCCCTCGCCCTGGGCCCCGTCCACCTGCAGGGTGAGGTAGTAGGCGCCGAAGACCATGTCCTGGGTGGGCACGGTGATCGGGCGGCCGGTGGCCGGCGAGAGGATGTTGTTGGCCGACAGCATGAGGACGCGGGCCTCCGCCTGCGCCTCGGTCGACAGCGGGAGGTGGACCGCCATCTGGTCGCCGTCGAAGTCGGCGTTGAAGGCGGTGCAGACCAGCGGGTGCACCTGAATGGCCTTGCCCTCCACCAGCACCGGCTCGAAGGCCTGGATGCCGAGGCGGTGCAGGGTCGGCGCCCGGTTGAGCAGGACCGGGTGCTCGCGGATGACCCCCTCGAGCACGTCCCACACCTGGGGGCGCCGGCGCTCGACCATGCGCTTGGCCGACTTGATGTTCTGGGCCGCCTCGGTGTCGACCAGGCGCTTCATGACGAACGGCTTGAACAGCTCGAGCGCCATCTGCTTGGGCAGCCCGCACTGGTGCAGCTTGAGGGTCGGGCCGACGACGATCACCGAGCGGCCGGAGTAGTCGACGCGCTTGCCGAGCAGGTTCTGGCGGAACCGGCCCTGCTTGCCCTTCAGCATGTCCGACAGGCTCTTGAGGGGCCTGTTCCCCGGCCCGGTGACCGG
>DAHUYA010000141.1 GCA_027315445.1 Acidimicrobiaceae bacterium
GACGCCGGGTCGGTGACGGTCATCGCCGTTCCTCGGCCGTGACCCGCCGTCGGGCCACGGCTGGCTCCACCGGCACCGTGACGGGGGTGGTCAGGTGACCCGGGTTGAGGCGACCCGGGGGCTCGTCGCTCGCACCGGCGACCTCGTCGACCAGCCACAACCGCCAGGTGGCCGCCGCGCCGACGGTGGCCAGGCAGGCAGCGGTGACGCCGAGGTCCCACGGGGTGCGGGCGTCGGTCCCCGAGCCGAGCGAGTGGAAGAGGGCCAGCGGCCACAGGGCCCAGGTCGTCCAGTGGACGGCCCGCCAGGCCCGGTGGCCGAGGTGGCGGCGGAACAGGCTGGTGGCGACCACCGCCAGCATCAGGTCCCCGCCGAGCACCCCGAGGCCGACCCAGAACGGCCGGTAGGTCGACACGAAGGGGAGGACCGCCCCGATCCAGTGAAGGCCGACGAACGAGTCGACCAGGGCGGTGCCCACGTGCAGACCCAGGAAGACCAGCGCCAGGAGAGGCAGGCTGCGGTGCAGGCCGGCGGTGACCAGCCGCGGCCAGCGCGCCGACTGCCAGCGGGCCACGCCCACCACCCCGAGGGCCACGCTCAGGCTCAGCAGCACCAGGGCCACCAGCCCGCTCCCGCGCATCAGGTACCAGACCCACAGCGGCGTGCGGGCGGCCGTCACGACGCCACCGCCCCGGGGGTCGGGGTACCCACCCCGAGGGCCGCCGGCCAGCCGCCGACCACCCGCACGGTGCCGTCCTCGCCGACCAGTCGAGCGTGGTGGCCCCGGGCGGCCAGCCAGCGCGGGGCGGCCGGCCCGAGCACCACGGCGGCGGTGGACGAGACGTTCGCCTCGAGGCAGCTCGGTGCCGCCACCGTGACTGTCCGCCAGCACGGCGTGGCCGGACCTCCGGTGACCGGGTCGATCACGTGGTGCAGCGACTGCCCGCCGCGGGTCCAACGGCGGGAGGCCGTGCCCGAGGTCGCCAGACCGCCCTCGACGATGGCCACTGTCACCGACGGCGCGCCGGGCGGCGCGTCCACCCGGTCGGCCACCCGGACCGGCCATCCGCCCTCGGGCGGCGGCCCGGCCACCGCCAGGTCGCCGCCCAGGTTGACGAGGACCCCGGCGCCGGTCAGGGCGGCGGCCTCGGCCGCCGACCGGTCGGCACAACCCGCCTTGGCGGTCGCGCCCAGGTCGAGGCGGACCCCCCGGGGGACGGCCACGGTGCGGGCACCCGGGTCGAGGCGGACTGCCCGCCACCCCGGCACCCGCCGGTAGCGGGCCCGAAGGGGAGGGCCGTCCGGCGCCACCAGGCCGAAGTCGCGGTCGTAGCCGCACCGCACGAGCGCCTCGCCGACGGTGGGGTCGAGCAGCCCCCCGGTCCGCTCGGCCGCCCCCAGGGCCTCCTCCACCGCGGCGAACAGGGTGGCCGACACCGTCACCGGCTCGCCGCCGGCCTCCCCCAGCCCCATCAGCTCGCTGTCGGGCCGGAAGCGGCTGGCCGCCAGGTCGAGCGCGGCCACCCGGGCGCGGACCACCTCGGTGGCGAGGCTCAGGGCCGGGCCCTCGGTCACCACCACCCTGATCGTGGTGCCCAGGGCGTCGAAACCGGCGGCCGGGAGTTGGGCCGTGGTCACGACGCCCCCGTGGTGTTCCCGGCGGGGCCGCTCGAGGCGGTCGGGGGGACCGACCCGGTGCCGGTGGAGGTCGACCCCGAGGCCGTCGAGGCGCCGCCGGTGCCCGTGGACCCCGAGCCGCTGCCGGGGGAGGTGGAGGTGCTGCCGGTGCTGGCGGTGCTGCCGGTGGTCACGTGAGAGACGGCGTGGCCGGCGGCGGCCAGGCCGCCGAGCAGGCCGGTCAGGGCGACCCCGAGCATCCCGGCGGCGGCGGTCGTCCGGCGCACCCGTCGCCGGGCGACCTCCCGCCAACCGGCCGGACCCGCCCCGGGGCCGGACGTGGCCGTCGGGGGCCGAGCCGATGGGTCGTATCGGTGTTCCATGAATCCCAACCTGCCCCCGGGACCTAAGGACCCGTCTAGACCTCGGTAAGGGCCAGCTGTGAATCTCGGCCCCCGGAGGTACCGTGGAGGCGGTGGCGCTGCGGACCATCGACGTCGACCAGCACCTCTTCGAGGAGCGGGACACCTGGTCGGCGCACATCGACCCCTCCCACCGAGACGACGCGCTGGGCATCGTCGACGACGAGCACGGCTGGCCCTGGCTGGTCTTCCGCGGGCGGCGGCTGTACCCGGTCGAGATCCAGCACCCGGCCCGCCCCGGGGAGATCGCCGACAACCGGCGCCGGATGCGGCGCGGGGAGCCGGCGCCAGGCCGCTACGAGGACCTGCTGCCCGACGACTACGGCGGCGGGGCGCCCCGGGTGGCGTCCCTCGAGGCGTTCGGCCTCGACGCCAGCGTGCTCTTTCCCAACTTCGGGCTCCTCTGGGAGCGGATGCTGGCCGGCGACCCACCGGCCCGGCGGGCCAACGCCCGGGCCTACAACCGTTGGATGGCCGGTGCGCTCGGTGGCGGGGACGGTCGCCTCTTCGGCGTCGCCCACCTCCTGCTCGACGACGTCGACTGGGCGGTGGCCGAGATCGGCCGGCTGGCGGGAGACGGGGTCCGCCTGGCCATGGTCGCCCCGGCACCGGTCGACGGCAAGCCGCTCTCGGACCGATCGCTGGACCCGGTGTGGGCTGCCTTCTGCGCGCACGGTGTCTCCCCCGTCTTCCACGTGGCCGGGTTCGAGAGCCCCCTGCACGCGGCCTGGCACCTGGGCGACCCCGAGCCCGGCGACCGACTGATGGACTCGGTGTTCCTGTGGGTCGCCCCGGCGGTGGCGCTGGCCAACCTCATCCTCCACGGCACGCTCGAGCGGTTCCCGGACCTGCGCATCGGCGTGGTCGAGCTGTCGGCCGGCTGGGTGCCCGGCTTCCTGCTCAACCTCGACGGCGCGTTCGACTTCTACGTGGCGCGCCACGGCGAGCCGGTCCACCCGCTGGCCGACCGCCCGTCCTCCTATTTCCTCCGCCACGTGCGCGTTGCCGCCCTGCCCTACGAAGCGCCGGCCCACCTGGTGCGCAAGGTCGGGGCGGGCACCTTCATGATCGGGAGCGACTGGCCCCACGCCGAAGGGGTGGCCCACCCCGGCGCCGACACGGCCGCGTCGGTCGCCACCCTCCAGGAGACGGACCGGGCCCTCCTCCTGGGCGGCAACGCCGCCTGGCTGCTCCGCCTCGGACCGGGGGCGCAGGGGCGGGCGACGTGACCGGACCGATGGCCTACCGGCCGTTCGGCCGCGATTCCTGGCGGGACCCCTGGGCCCTCTACCGCTTCCTTCGGGAGGAGGATCCGCTGCACCGCAGCCCCTCCGGCGTCTGGGTGCTGAGCCGGTTCGCCGACGTGCTCGGGGCCTCCCTCGACACGGCCACCTTCAGCTCGGCCCGGGGGCTCACCTTCACCAACGAGAAGGAGCTGCTCGAGCTGGCGCCGACGGTGGTGATGATGGACCCCCCCGACCACACCAGGTACCGCAGGCTGGTCAACCGGGGGTTCGCCCCCCGCCGGGTGGCCGACCTCGAGCCCGAGCTGCGGCGTCAGGTGCGGACCCTGGTGGCGGAGCTGTCGGCCGCCGGCGAAGGGGATCTCGCCACCGGCATCGCCCGCCGGGTGCCCGCCTGGCTGGTGGCCACCTACCTCGGGGTGCCCGACACGGATCGTCACCGCTTCGACGGCTGGACCGAGGCGCTGGTGCAGGCGAACGCCGGCGGCGCTCCGGCGGCCGGGCTGGCCGACCTGTACGCCTATTTCGTGGAGCTGATCGACCGGCGTCGGACGGAGCCCGGCCCGGACCTGGTCTCGGACCTGCTGGCGGCCGAGGAGGCCGGCGCCGTCATCGGGGTCGAGGGCATCCTGGGCTACGCCTTCGTGCTCGTGGCGGGGGGGAACGACACCACCACCGGCCTGCTCACCGGAGCGGCCGAGCTGCTGACCGCCCATCCCGATCAGCGCCGCCGACTCCTCGACGACCGCGCCCTTCTCCCCGGAGCGGTCGAGGAGCTGCTCCGCCTCACGTCGCCGGTGCAGGGCCTGTGCCGGGTGGTCACCCGCCCGGTCGAGCTGCACGGGCGGACGCTCGCCCCCGGCGACCGGGTCCTCCTCTGCTACGGGGCGGCCAACCGCGATCGGCGCGAGTTCGGGGAGGACGCCGAGACGCTGGACGTCGCCCGTCCCGTCCGCCGCCTGCTCGCCTTCTCGAGCGGCCCGCACTTTTGCCTCGGGGCTGCGGCCGCCCGGTTGACGGGCCGGGTGGTGCTCGACGAGCTCTTGGCCGCCTGCCCGGACTTCTGGGTGGAGGCCGACCGGGGCACCTTCGCCGACGGGCCGTTCACCCGCCGCTACGACCACCTGCCGATCCACGCCGGGTGAGCCGGGCGGGGCCCGGTGACCCGAACCGGGCCCGGTGAGCCGGACCGGGCCCCCCGGTCGCATCAGAGGCCCAGGTGGTCGCCCTCCCAGAGCTTGATCCCGCCCAGAATGCCGTTGGCGTTGTCGATGACGGTGGTCCTGTGCAGGTAGTCGCCCAACTCGTCGCGCGAGACCCGGCGGGCGTTGCCGCCGCCGACGTAGAGGTGGTCGAAAAACAGCAGCGCCTCGAGGGTCTCGACCGCCTTGCGCACCCGGCGGTTCCAGCGCTCCTCGCCGATCTCCTTGCGGGTCCGCTCCCCTAGCTGCTCGTTGTAGGTCTCCCCCTTGCGGAACGGCTGGTGGGCGATCTCGAGGTGAGGCAGCAGCCGGCCGTCGAGGAAGACGGCCGTCCCGAACCCGGTGCCCAGGGTGATCACCAGCTCGAGTCCCTTGCCGGCCACCACGGCCGCTCCCTGCACGTCTGCGTCGTTGGCCACCCGTGTCGGCATTCCGAGCGCATCGCGCAGGGCGCCGGCCAGGTCGAAACCGCTCCAGGCCGCCTCGAGCCGGGAGTCGACTGGGGTCCCGGGACCCCCCCGGGTCGAGAAATGGGGGGCGCTGAGCACGCGGCCGTTGCGGACCATCCCCGGGAAGCCGGCCGAGACCCGGTCGGCACCGGGGAGGGACGACACGAGCTTGGCCAGCTTCGGCACCATGCCGCCGTCGCCGGTCGGGGGCATCGGATAGGTGGTCGGCACCCGCACCCGGTCGGCCACCATGGCGCCGGCCAGGTCGAGCACCGACGCCTTCAGCCCGGTGCCGCCGATGTCGATGGCCAGGGTGAGCGGACGCCGAGCGTCGGACTCGGACACCGAGGCCAGCCGCGGCTCGCCCTCTGCGTCGACCACCGGCGGTTGGGCGCCATCACCTCCCTTGTTGGCGTCCCTCCCCCGGTCGTCGTTGTCCCTGTCGTCCTTGGCCATCACGCCCTCGCTGACCCGTCGGCCCGTCGCCCGACGGACGGCTGCACTCTACCGACCGGCCCGGTAGCGTCAGGCGTCGTGACGACGGCCCCTTGGCTGGGTGACGCCTGCTCGCTGGTGGACGCCTTCCGCGCCGGCGCCCTGTCGCCGGCCGAAGCCCTCGAGGCGTCGCTGGCCGCCATCGAGCACTCCACGCTCAACGCCGTCTGCCACCTCGACGTGGAGACAGCAGTGGCCGCCGCCCGGAACGCCGACGTCTCGCTCCCTTTCGGCGGCGTCCCGATCGGGGTGAAGGAGCTCGACCCGGTCGGCGGGTGGCCGCACAGCGAGGCGTCGCTGGTCTTCGCCGACCGGGTGGCCGAGTTCGACGCCACCATGGTGACCCGGTTGCGGGCCGCCGGGGCGGTGCCCGTCGCCCAGACCACCGCCAGCGAGTTCGGTGGCATCAACGTCACGGCCACCCGGCTGCACGGGGTGACCGCCAACCCGTGGGACCCGACCCGCACGCCGGGCGGCTCCTCCGGCGGGTCGGCCGCCGCCGTGGCCGGCGGGCTCCTTCCGATCGCCTCCGGCTCCGACGGGGGAGGCTCGATCCGCATCCCGGCCGGCTTCAGCGGGCTCCTCGGGCTGAAGGCCACCTTCGGCCGGATCCCCAAGGGGCCGCGCACCGAGGTGGAACCGCTGACCGCCGTCCTCGGGTGCATGGCCCGCTCGGTGCGCGACACCGCCCGCTGGTTCGACGTGTGCAACGGGGCCGACGAGTACGACCCGTTCAGCCTCCCAAGGGTCACCGGGTGGGAGCACGGCCTCGGGACCCACGACGTGACCGGGATGCGGGTGGCGGTGGCCCCGGACCTCGGGACCGCCTTCGTGGCCCCCGCCGTGGCCGAGGCGGTGGAGACGGCCGCGGCGGCGCTGATCCATGACGCCGGGTTGGTGCGACGCCCGGTCGACGTGGCGTTGCCACGAGGCGGGCTCGAGTGGGCCATGGCCGGCGCCGCCAGCCTGTTGGTCGGCCTGAGCGACCACTACCCCGCCCGCGAGCAGGAGCTCACCCCCGAGATGATGCTCATCTGCAACGTCACCGCTCGACACTTCGACATCGAGGCGGCCAAGTCGGTCGAGCGGTTCCGCCGCCGGTGCATCGTGGCCATGGCCGAACTGTTCGAGCAGGTCGACTTCATCATGTGCGCCACCAACCCCGACGTCGCCTTCGCCGCCGCCGGGCCGATGCCGACAACGGTCGGCGGAGTGGACCTCGTCGCCGAGCACGGCTTCGACGTGGCGGTCGGCAACAACGGGGCGTTGACCATCCCGGCCAACACCACTGGCAACCCGGCGGTGGCCATCCCGGCCGGCTCGGTGGATGGGCTGCCGGTCTCCCTGCAGGTGATGGGCCGGCACCACGCCGAGCCGCTGCTGCTCGACCTGGCACTGGTGGTCGAGCGGACCCGCCCCTGGCCCCTGGTCGCGCCGGGCGCGCCCTGCTGAGCGGGGCGGCGGTCGCTCAGGCGGCCCGGCTCCCACCCATCAGGCTGCTTGGAGGGCCAGCGGCAGGGCGGCCAGCCCGCGCAGGACCACGTTCTCGCGATAGGCCACGGTGTCGGCCGCCAAGTCGACCGCCCGGGCCCGCCGCAGGAGGCGCGGGATGGCCACCTGTGCCTCGAGCCGGGCCAGCGGCGCACCGAGGCAGTGGTGGATGCCGAAGCCGAAGCCGAGGTGCCGGTTGTCGGCCCGGGTGACGTCGAGGGCCTCGGGGAGCTCGAAGGCCTCGGGGTCGCGGTTGGCGGAGCCGAGCAGCAGCAGGACGAACTCTCCTCGGCGCAGCGTCACGCCGCCGGCCGGCAGGTCCTCGATCATCGACCGCCCGGTCAGCTGCACCGGCGACACGTAGCGCAGCAGCTCCTCCACCGCGCTCGGGGTCACCTTGGGGTCGCGGCGCACCCGCTCGAGCTGGGCGGGGTGCTCGAGGAGGGCCAGCAGCCCGCCGGCGATCAGGTTGACCGTGGTCTCGTGCCCGGCCACGAGCAGCAGGATGGCCGTCGAGAGCAGCTCGCCCTCGCTCAAGGTGTCCCCCGCCTCCTCTACCTGGGCCAGCCCGCTCAGCAGGTCGTCGCCGGGATGCCGGCGGCGGTCGGCCAGCAGGGCGAAGAAGTACTGGGCGAAGGCCAGCAGGGCGTCGCTGCGGGCCTGCAGCACCTCCTCGGTCAGGAGGAACTCGGGGTCGAGACCCCGGGCGAGGGCGGCCGACCACTGTTGGAACGTGTCCCGGTCCGCCGTCGGCACGCCCAACATCTCGCAGATGATCCGCACCGGCAGCGGGTAGGTGAAGTCCGCCACTGCGTCGATCCGGCCGAGCTCGAGCCCTCGGTCCACCAGCTCGTCGACGATGGCCAGCACCCGCGGCCGCAGCCCCTCCACCATCCTCGGGGTGAAGGCCTTGGCCACCAGGCCCCGGAGCCGGGTGTGGTCCGGGGGGTCCCGGAAGAGGAACGGGCGGTTGTCGTGCTCGGCATCGGCAACCACCTGGTCGATGGCGCGCTCGCGGGTGCGCGACGAGGCGAACCCCTGCGGCACCTTGTCGGGGTCGAGGTGGCTGCTGTCCGCCGACGCCCTGCGGTCGCGCAGCACCGCCAGGCAGTCGGCGTGGCGGGCCAGCACCCAGAAGCCCCGTGGGTTCCACTGCACGGGCTGGGAGCGGCGAAGCTCCGCGTAGAGGGGCCAGGGATCGCTCGACCACCGCGGGTCGGTCGGGTCGTAGAGGGCCACGACCACTCCCTAGTCCCGCAGCGGTCGGCTGGCAAGGCGGGCCGCCGGTCAGCCCGGTCGGTTGCCCCGCCCGGCCAGCACCGGGTCGTCCCACCACGGCCGCAGCCGCAGCCTCAGCGGGGGCAGGTGGCCGTAGACCAGCACCCCGGACCCGGGCGGCAGCTGCCGCAGCCGGTCCGGCGGGAGCAGGGGTCTCCGGCTCGGGGCCCGGGTGGTCGACAGGCCACCGGTCGGGTCGCGGGTCGTGCTCGACACCACCGGCTCCTCCTCGCCCACGAGGCGGCTGGCGTGCTCGAGGGTGGTCGCGTCGGCGGTGCCCGACAGGAACAGCTTGCCGCGGTGGTTGTTGAGGACCGTGCCGGCCCTCGGCCCGTAGCGGGCATCGATCTGGGCCATGTCCTGCCAGATGGTGAGCAGCTGCACGCCGTGTCCTGCACAGGTGGCGGCCAGCCCGTCGAGCTCGGCCAACGGCGAGATGTTCGCCGCCTCGTCGAGCACCACCAAGAGCGGGGGGTCGAGGGGCACCCGGCGCCTCGATGCCGTCGTGAAGGCAGTGTCGAGCACATCCTTCACCACGGCGGTGAACAGCGCAGCCAGCCGTCGCTGGTCGTGGGCCGGCGCACAGAGGTAGAGCGTGTGGGCCCCCGAGAGGAGCACGGCCGGGTCCACCGTGTCGTCCGCGTCGCCGGCGGTCGCGTCGCCGGCGGTCGCGTCGGATTCGACGAAGACCTCTGCAAAAGGCTCGAGCACCGTCTCGGCGGTGGTGTAGACGCCGGAACGCTGACGGTCGTCGCGCAGCCACGTGGCCCGGGCGGCGTCGATCGCCGCCGGGACGCCGGCCGCTTCGAGGAGCGCCGCCACCTCGCCCACCTCCTGGGTGTCGACCCATCGGACGACGTCGGCCATCGATCGCCCCCCTCGGGCGGCCGCGAAGAGCAGCGGGGCCAGCAGCTTGGCCGCCGTGGCGTACCAGAACTCGCCGTCGGGGGTCGTGCCCGGACCGCAGGCCACCTCCGTCAGGTCGGCGGCCACCCGCCGGGCGCCCGCCCATGTGGTCGCCCCCCGCAGCGGTGACCAGGGCGTGGTCGGCCGCCCGGCGGCACCCGTCGGGTCGAAGCACCAGACCCGACCGACCCGTCGGCGCCACTCCCAGGTGGCAGCCGCCAGGTCGGTCTTCACGCTGGAGGCCACCACCGGTCCCTCCCAGGCGAGGATGGCCGGGATGGCCAGGGCGGTGGTCTTTCCGCTCTGGGTCGGCCCCACCACCGCCACCGACTGGTGCCGCTCGGCGGCCAGGACCGCCGGGGCGCCGCCCCTTCCGTCGAGCCGGCCGAGCACCAGGCGCCCGACCTCGGGCACCGGCGACCGGGCGGCTCGCCGGCGGCGAAGGCCTCGGGAGACCCGACTCTCCGCAAGGCGCAGGGCCCGGAGCTGGCGGGCGGTCGCCCAGCGCGCCCCGGCGCCGGGAGCGGGCCCGCCGGGACCCGGGCGCCG
>DAHUYA010000164.1 GCA_027315445.1 Acidimicrobiaceae bacterium
CTGCCCCGTGCGACCACCGGCCGGGGTCGAAGGCCCCCGGGTCCCGCCCGAACCCCATCAGCTCGAACAGGAGCACCGGCGAGTCCCGGCGCGAGAGGTCGGCGAACTCGTCGATGGTCAGACCGTCGAGCCGCCGCTGGATGGAGGCCAGCACGAGCGGGACCGCCTCGGAGATGAAGCCGGGGCTGCTCCCGGTGCTGTGGACCGACGTCGCGCCCTCTCGGCAGGCGGCCTCCACCTGCGCCCGGACCGCCGGGTCGAGGCTCGCCGGCCGGTGGAACTCGCCCCGGGTGGTCACCACGTTGGCCCCCGAGGCGAGCAGCCGGCACACCTCGTCGACGTCGAAGGCCCGGGGCATGTAGAGGACGCAGTCGGCCCCGAGGGCCAGGATGTCCCCGACGTCCCGGGTGGCCGCGACCCCGGTGGGGCCGGCGCCGCAGAGCTCGCCGGCGTCCCGCCCCGCCTTGTCGTCCGAGTAGACGTAGACCCCGGCCAGCGCCATGGCCGGGTGCTCGAGCACGGCCCGCAGCGACCGGGTGCCGATGTTGCCGGTGGCCCACTGGACCACCCGGAGCCGGCCGGGGGCCGCCGATCCACCCTCGTCACCACCACCGGACACGAACGCCGCGTCCCCCGCGCCCCCCGCCCGGCCGCTCAACGGCCCGCCTCCCCGGAGACGGCCGGCCGGGGAGCGGCGTCGCCCGCCCGTGCCGCCTTGTGGAGCACGTTGGCCGCCAGCCTCATGTGGGCGGCGTCGACCAGCCGGCCGCCACGGCCGATCGCCCCGACGCCCTCGGCCTCGGCGGCCCGGTACTCGGCCATGGCCCCGGTCGCCTCCGCCACCTCCTCGGGGGTGGGCGAGAAGACCTCGTTGGCGATGGCCACCTGGTCGGGGTGGATGGCCCACTTGCCGTCGAAGCCGAGGGCGCTGGCCTGCAGGGCGGCCCGCCGGTAGCCGCCAGGGTCGCGGTAGGCCGGGTATGGGGCGTCGACCGCGTCCACCATGGCCGCCCGGGCGGCGGTGAGCACCTGCACCCGGGCGAAGTGCCAGAAATCGCCCGGGTACTCGACCGTCGGGTCGAAGTTGCCGTCCACCCGGGCGTGCAGGGAGGCCGACAGGTCGCCGGCCCCGAAGATCAGCGCCTCGAGCCGCGCACTGCCCCGGGCGATGTCGAGGGCGTTGGCCAGCCCCTCGGCCTCCTCGATCAGCACCTCGAGCCCGATCGGCCGGTCCAGCCCGAGCTTGGCCTCGAGCTGGGTGAGCAGCACGTCCACCCACCACACGTCGCGGGCGCTGCGGACCTTGGGCACGATGAGCACGTCGAGCGACTCCCGGGCGCCCGTCACCACCTCGATGATGTCGTCGTGGCACCACGGGGTGTCGAGCCCGTTGACCCGCACCGCCCGGACGGTCCGGCCCCAGTCCAGCCCGGTCAGCGCGCCCACCGCCACCGAGCGTGCCGCCTCCTTGGCCGCCGGGGCACAGGCGTCCTCGAGGTCGAGGAAGACCAGGTCGGCCCCGACCCCGGCCGCCTTCTCGCACATCCGCTCGCTGCTCGCCGGCGTGGCCAGCTCCGAACGTCTGGCACGTGGCGCTCTCACTCGCACTCCCTCCGTCGCGCTCAGATGACGCCCGTCGCCCGCAGGCCGGTCAGTCGCTCGGCGTCGAGCCCCAGCAGGCCACCGTAGACCGCGTCGTTGTCGGCGCCCAGTGCCCGACCGAGGTGGTCGACGCGGCCCGGGCTCTCGCTCATCCGGGCCACCGGCGCCTGCACGGTCATCGGGCCGAGGTCGGGGTCCTCCACCTGCGGGAAGGTGCCGCGGGCCCGGAGGTGCTCGTCGGCCAGCAACTGCCGGGCGTCGTAGACGGGGGCGGCGGCCACCTCGGCACGCTCGAAGACCGCCATGGCCTCCTCCAGCGTGCGCCCGGCCACCCAGTCGGCCACCAGCCAGTCGACCTCGAGCGCCCGGGCCTGCCGCTTCACCGGATCGGCGTACTCGGGATCGGCGACGAGCTCGGGCCGGTCGATGGCCCGGAACACGCGCAGGGCGATGTTCGGCGATGCGCTCGAGACGGCGAGCCACTTGCCGTCGCTCGTCCGGTAGGCGTTGCGGGGCGCGCTGGCCGGCAGCAGGTTGCCGACACGACCTGGGATCTTCCCCAGGTGGCTGTAGGCCAGGGTCGACGTCTCGATCAGCCGGGCCAGCGGCTCGATCAGGTTGACGTCGATGAGCTGTCCGCCGGCCCCGTGCACGTCGCGGTGGTAGAGCGCCATCATGACCGCGGCGGTAGCCGACTGCGCCGCCACGCCGTCCGCCAGGAAGAAGGGGGGCAGGGTCGGCGGCCCGTCCGGCTGGCCGGTCACCTGGGCGAAGCCGCTCATGGCTTCGGCCAGCGTGCCGAAACCGGGCCGGTCGCTCTTCGGACCGCCGGCGCCGTAGCCGCTGACGTGGAGGACCACCAGACGGGGATGGGCACGGTGGAGCGACTCGTAGTCGAGCCCCCACTCGGCCAGGGCGCTCGGCCGGTTGTTCACGACCACCACGTCGCTGAGGTCGAGCAGGCGGTGGAAGAGCTCCTGGCCGTCGGCGCCGCGCAGGTCGAGGGTCACGCACTGCTTGTTGCGGCTCATGCTCTTCCAGAAGAGGCCGATGCCGTCCTTGAGCTCTCCCCAGGTGCGGAGGGGGTCGCCCACGCCGGGCTGCTCGACCTTGATCACCTCGGCCCCGAACTCGCCGAGCATGGTCGCCACCATGGGGCCGGCGGCCAGCGTCGCCGCGTCGATCACCCGCAGCCCGGCCAGCGGGGCGCCGCCGGCCTCAGCCACGGTCGCCGGCCACCGCCGTCGCGGGCCGGGTCAGGCCGAGGTTCTCCCGCAGGGTGCACCCGGCGTAGCGGTCCCGGAACAGGCCCCGTCGTTGCAGCTCGGGGACGACCAGGCGGACCACGTCCTCGTAGGCGCCGGGCGAGTGGGTGGCGGCGATCACGAAGCCGTCGCAGGCGTCGCTCTCGAACCACGCCGTCATCTGGTCGGCCACCTCCGAACCGGTGCCGACGAACCGGGGCCCCTGCAGGAGGGTGGCCCGGTGCCCGGCCAGGTCCCCCACCGTCACGGTCTCCCCGCCGATGTGCCTCCGGATGTTCTGCACCAGCCCACGGATGCCCGAGACCGACTCGATGAGGTCGTCGGTGATCGGCGAGTCGAGGGTCATCGACGAGAAGTCGTAGTTCATCAGCTCCGACAGAAGGGTGAGCGAGGCCATCGGGTGCACCAGCTCATGGAGGAAGAGCTGCTCGCGCTCCTCGGCGTGGGCCCGGGACTCCCCCACCACCGTGTAGGCCATGGGCAGCATCTTGACCGCGTCCGGGTCTCGGCCCCGTTGTGCGATCCGCTCCTTCTGGTCCTCGTAGTGGGCCCGGGCGATCTCCACATCGGGGTCGCCGGTGAAGATGAGCTCGGCCCACCGTGCGGCGAAGTCGCGCCCGCGACCGGACGAGCCGGCCTGCAGGAGCACCGGCCGCCCCTGTGGCGAGCGGGGCACGGTCAGCGGACCGCGCACGTTGAACCACTCCCCGCGGTGGCCGAGCTCGTGGACCTTGTCGGGATGGGCGAAGACGCCGGTCGCCCGGTCGAGCACCAGGGCGTCGTCCTCCCAGGTGTCCCACAGTCCGAGGGTCGCCTCGAGGAACTCGTCCGCCCGGTCGTAGCGGGCGTCGTGCGGCAGGTGCTGGTCGAGGCCGAAGTTCTGGGCCTCGCTGTCGTTGACCGAGGTGACGACGTTCCAGGCGGCCCGCCCGCCGGAGAGGTGGTCGAGGGTGGCGAAGGTGCGGGCGACGTGGAAGGGGGCGTAGTAGGTGGTCGAGTAGGTGGCGCCCAACCCGATGTGGCGGGTGCTGGCGGCCAGCACGCCCAGCACCAGGCTCAGGTCGAGCTTCACCGGGCGGGCGCCCCACCGGACCGCCTCGGACACCGAGCCGGCGTAGATGCCCGGCATCGCCAGCCGGTCGTCGAAGAACATCAGGTCGAAGCAGCCCTGCTCGAGCACCTGGCCGAGCCGCTGGTAGTAGCCGGCCGAAAGAAAGCCGTGCTCGGTGGCCGGGTGCCGCCACGACCCGGCGTAGACGGTGGCGTTCCCCGCCTGCATGAACCCGACCAGTGCCATCTGGCGTCGCCCGCCCGTACCCGCCCCTCCTGCCATCCCGCTCCTCCTCTCGGGTTCTGAAATGTAATATGTGATATGCCAACTCGCAAGGCCATCGGGGCGACCGTCCGCGCTCGGGCGGCTGCCGAGCTGCGCGACCGGATACTCACCGGTCTCCTCCGGCCGGGCGACCGGCTCGACCTCGACCGGATCACCGACGAGTTCGGGACCAGCCGCACCCCGGTGCGCGAGGCGCTGCTCGAGCTGTCCTACGAGGGGTTGGTCACCGTCGCCCCGCGCAGCGCCATCACCGTCGTCGGGCTCACCCCGCAGGACGCGGTCGACAACTTCGCCGTCCTGGCGGCACTGGCCGGGAAGGCCGCCGAATGGGCGGCCGCCCGGGCGAGCGACGCCGAGCTGGGCTCGCTGGCAGAGCTGGCCCGGTCGGTGGCGAGCGCCGAGGACGTGGTGACGGCCAACTGGCGCTTCCACCGGGCGGTCAACCTGGCCGCCGGGTCCACCCGCCTGCAGACGTACCTCCGCCAGGCGGTGCGGGTGGTGCCGACCAACTACTTCGAGCTCTTCCCCGAACAAGAGGAGCGGAGCCGGACGGAGCACGCCGCCCTGCTCGACGCCCTGGGGCGCCGGGACGGCGCGGCGGCCCGTGCGGTCGCCGAGGCCCATGTCCTGTCGGCCGGGGCGGCGCTCGGCGACTGGCTGGCTGCCCGATCGTCCGTCAACGGGCCTGCCGCGAGCGGGAAGTCGGGTTAAGGTCCGGGTAGAGGAGCGTTCTCCGTCGTGGCAGGGCGCTCTCCCGGCAGCCGGGTCCGGGCAGCCGGGTCGGGCGGCCGGGTCGGGCGGCCGGGTCGGGCGGCCGGGTCGGGCGGCCGGGGTGACGGCGAGGTCGAAGGGAGCCGGATGCGGATCGGACTGATGATCGGACCCGAGCGCGGGCGGTACGCCTCGAAGGTCGACCGGATGCGGGCCGACGCCCGATGGGCGGAGGAGACCGGCCTGGCCTCGGTGTGGATCCCCCAGATCCCCGACGAGTTCGACGCCCTGACCGCCGTCACCGTGGCCGCCCTGGGCACCACCACCATCGAGATAGGGACGGCGGTCGTCCCGGTGCAGCCCCGGCACCCGGTGGCCCTGGCCCAGCAGGTCCTCTCCGTGCAGGCGGTCTGCCAGGGACGGCTCGCCCTCGGCCTGGGCGTCTCGCACCACTGGATCATCGACGAGATGATGGGCATCCCCTACGAGCACCCGGCGCGCACCATGCGCTGCTACCTCGACGTCCTCGACCAGGCCCTGCGCGGGCCCGGACCGGTCGACGTGGAGAACGAGCTCTTCCGGGTCCACAACCCCCTCGACATCACCGACGTGGCGCCGACCCAGGTGCTGCTGGCCGCCCTCGGGCCCCAGATGCTCCGCCTGGCCGGTGAGCGGTCCGACGGCACCAGCCTCTGGATGGCCGACGAGCGGGCCATCGCCACCCACGTCGTGCCCACCATCGCCCGGGCGGCCGAGGCGGCCGGGCGGCCGGCGCCCCGGGTCGTCGCCGGCGTGCCGATCTGCCTGTGCACCGACGGCGAGGTCGACATGGCCGTGTCGCGCGCCAACCGGCTCCTCGCCGAGGCCGAGGTCTCCCCCAACTACCAGAAGCTGCTCGATCACGGTGACGCCCGCAAGGTGGGCGACATCCTGGCCGCCGGCAGCGAGTCCGCGGTCGAGAAGCGGCTGCGGGCGTTCGCGGCGGCCGGGGTGACCGACATCTCCGTGCGGGTGCTGCCCATCGGCGAGGGCCGCGAGCAGCTGCTGGCCTCCCTCCGGCGCACCCGGGAGCTGGTGGCCTCCCTGGTGCCGGTGCTGGCCGACGCCTGAGCGAGGGCGCGCCGGGCGGCGGCCACGCGCTAGGGCCGGCTGCCCATCCCCTCCCCGGTGGCCAGGCCCAGGAAGAGGAGCTGCCAGAGCTCCTCGGCGGCGACCTCGGGCACCTGGGGCGACGAGCCGCTGACCGTGGTGGCGAAGGCGTTGAACATGATGGCCTGCAGCACCACCCCGGCCGTGCGGGGGTTCGCCAGCTCGGCCCGCACCGATCCCTCGGCCGCCGCCTCCTCGAGCAGCTGGGAGAGCAGCGAGACCAGCGGCACGAAGACGTTGGCCGCCTCGCGGGGGTGGGTGGTCAGCAGCTGTTGGGCGAACTCGCCCATGGTCGGCGTCGGGCTCTTGCGGGTCGAGCGGACGGGTGTGTCGGGCCGACAGAGCCGGTAGTACTCGACCACGAAGCGGTGCAGGCGGTCGGCCGGCGGCCCTTCGTCACCGACTTCCGCCCGGAGATGGTCGGCGGTCGCCCGCACCGATTCCTCGAACAGCGCCAGCAAGAGCTCGTACTTGCCGGCGAAGTACTGGTAGAAGCTCCGCAACGACTGGCCCGAGCGGGCCACCACCTCCTGGACGGTGAACTCGTTCCCGGTCGCCCCCTGGTGGAGGAGCTCGAACCCGGCGTCGAGGAACCGCTGCACCCGCTTCTCCGCCCTGGCCCGTGCCGCGTCCAGCGAGCGCGACACCGCCCGGTCACGCCGACTGGCGCCCGGCTCGGCCAGCTCGCCGGCCGTCGGTTGCTCCGCCACCATGCCCGTGCATTTTAGCCCGAGCATGGAGAGAGCGTTCCTCTTGTCCAATGCGAGGAGGGCGCTGCCAGCTCGCGAGCAATCCTCTCGTCAGCGGAGGTCGTCGTCGAGCTGGACCCCGAACGACCGGAAGGCCATGGCCAGTATCTCGTAGGCCCCGACCGTGAAGACCAGGTCCATCAACTGCCGTTCGTCGAGCTCGTCCGCCAGGGCAGCCCAGGTGCCGTCCGAGATCGCCGCCTCCCCCACCAGCTCGTCCGCCGCCGCCAGCATCGCCCGCTCGAGCGGCGACCAACCCGGCGCCGAGGGCCCCTCGGCCACCCGGGCCACCTCCTCGGGGCTGAGCCCGGCGTCCTGGGCCAGCACCGAGTGCTGCGCGTGCTCGTACTCGCAGTCCCGCAGGACCGCCACCCGCAGCACGAGCAGCTCGCGTTGGCGGGGGCTGAGCGTGGAGGCGAACAGCACGTGGCCGTTGAAGGTGTGGTAGGCCCTGGTGAGGGCCGGGTACCGGGCGAAGGTGCCCAGGGCGTTCAAGCCCTTGGGGCGCCCCTCGCGCACCGGGCGGGGGTGGCGGCGGTCCGGCGGGTCGAGCGCGGCCAAGGCGTCCCGCATCTCGGGGGGCCACTGGCGGGGCGGGAGCGGCTCGAGCCGCGGCCGTTCAGGTGTTCGAGCCATGCCGCTCCTCCGACCTCGCCTCGACCGGGCCACTCCCAGTTGCGATTCAATCTCATTGTCGCATTCGGATAATGCGATTATCGTAACGTAGCATGGCCTCCCCGGCATCCGGCCGGTCGTCGACCAGGACTTCCCCCGGTCCCCACTTCCACCGCCTGCGGGTCGGCCGCGTGGTGGCCGAGACCGCCGACGCCCGCTCCTTCGTGCTGGAGGTCCCCGGCGAGCTGGACGAGGCCTTCGCCTACCGGGCCGGCCGGTTCTGCACGTTCCGGATCGAGGTGGGAGACCGGCCCCTGCTCCGGTGCTACTCGATGTCCTCGTCCCCCGAGGTCGACGGGGAGCTGCAGGTGACGGTCAAGCGGGTGCCGGGCGGTGCCGTCTCCAACTGGATGATCGACAACCTGGGACCGGGCGACACCGTCGAGGTCACCCCCCCGGCCGGCGTCTTCTCCCTCTCCGGCGGCACCGGCGACGTCGTCGCCGTCGCCGGCGGCAGTGGGATCACGCCCGTGTTCTCCATCGTCAAGACCGCCCTGGCCACCACCACCCGCCACGTCAGGGTGCTCTACGCCAACCGGGAACCGGGGTCGGTGATCTTCCGCGAGGGCCTCGAGCGGCTGGCCGCGAGCCACCGCCAGCGGCTCGAGGTCGTCCACCACCTCGACGCCCACCGGGGCCTGGTGACGATCGAGGAGGTGACGGACTTCGCCGGGGGGGCGCCCGGGGCCGAGTACTTCCTCTGCGGCCCGCAACCGTTCATGGACCTGGTGGCGGGCGCTCTCGACGGGCGGGGTGTGGCGCCCGGGGAGGTCCACCTCGAGCGGTTCGACCCGCTGGCGACCGTGGAGAGCGAGACGGTGCAGAGCGAGACGGTGCCCGACGGCGCGACCCCCGGCGTCGAGGTCACCATCCGGCTCGACGGCAGCACGAAGGTGGCGACCCACCGTCCCGGCACCACCATCCTGCAGACGGCCCGGCAAGTCGGCTTCTCCCCGCCCTACTCGTGCGAGGCCGGCAACTGCGCCACCTGCATGGCCAAGCTGGTCGAGGGCCGAGCCACCATGCGCGCCAACAACGCCCTCACCGAAGAGGAGGTCGCCGAGGGCTGGATCCTCACCTGCCAGGCGGTGCCGGTTTCGACGGTCGAGGTCGCCTACGGCTACGGCGACTGATCGCGTGGGTGGCGCCCGGCGCCGGAGGTGACGGCACGGGCGACCCACGATTCGCCGGGGGGCTCAAGCCGGAGCCGCCGCCAGCAGCGCCTCGAGGTCCTCGGCGGGGAGGGGGCGGGCCAGCAGGAAGCCCTGCCCCCCCTCGCAGCGCTCCTCCTGCAGCCGGGAGACCTGGGTCGAGGTCTCGATCCCCTCGGCCACCGTGGTCAGCCCGAGCGTCTTGCCCAGCTCGAGCAGGACGTGGATCAACGCCCCGGCCTCCTTCGAGTCATCGATGGAGGCGATGAAGGAGCGGTCGATCTTCAGCCCGTCCACCGGGAACTGGCTGAGATAGGCGAGCGACGAGTAGGCCGTGCCGAAGTCGTCGATGGCCACCTTCACCCCGAGCTGCTTCAACTGCCGCAGCTGGTCGACCACATCGGGCGCGTGGCGGGTGAGCGAGGACTCGGCGATCTCCACCACGAGGGCCGACGGGTCGAGGCCGCTCGAGCGCAGGGCCGCCGCCACGTCGTCGACCAGCTGTCCGCTCTCGAGCTGGCTCCGGGAGACGTTCACCGACACGTCGATCCGGTGGCCACGCCGGTGCCAGCACTGGGCCTGGCGGGCCGCCTCCTCGAGCACCCAGCGACCGACCTCGGTGATGGCGCCGACCTCCTCGAGCAGGGAGACGAACTCCCCGGCGTCGAGGGTCCCGCGCCGGGGGTGGCACCAGCGGATCAGCGCCTCCGCCCCGATCACCGTGCCCGCCTGCAGGTCGAAGAACGGCTGGTACAGGAGGAAGAACTGATGCCGCTCGACCGCCTCGCGGATGTCGCTCTCGAGCGCCATCCGGTCCCGCATCCGCTGCGCCATCTCCGGTCGGTAGAGGGCGTAACGGTTCTTGCCCCGCTCCTTGGCGTGGTAGAGGGCGATGTCGGCGTCCCGCAGCAGCTCGCCGGCCGACTCCCGCAGGCCGACCGCCACCCCCACGCTGGTCGTCACGGTCAGGCAGGTGTCCTCGAAGCCCTCGAGCTCGAAGGGCGGTCGGACGACCTCGAGGATGCGCTCGGCGATGGCCTCCGGGCCGGCGTCGAGCGAGGCGCCCTCGGCCACCACCACGAACTCGTCCCCGCCGAGCCGGCCGATGGTGTCGCTGTGGCGGAGGGTCACTTGCAGGCGGTCGGCCAGGGCCACCAGCAGCCGGTCGCCGGCGGCGTGGCCCAGGGTGTCGTTGATCTCCTTGAAGCCGTCGAGGTCGATGAACAGCGCCGCCACCGGCGTGCCCTCGCGCGAGGCCCTGGCGAGAGCCTGCGACAGGCGGTCGAGGACCAGGGTCCGGTTGGGCAGCCCGGTCAACCCGTCGTGCAGGGCCTGATGGCGGACTTCGTCCACCAGCCGGGCGTTGCGGATGGCCACCGCCGCCTGACCGGCCAGGCCGCGCAGCGCCTCCCCCAGGGCGACGTTCTCGCGCAGCCGCTCCCGGCGCTCGGTGGCGAGCACCACCAGGGCCCCGATCATCTCGCCGTTGGCCACCATGGGCGCCGAGGCGGCGGCCACCGGTGCCCCGCCGAGGGCGATGCCGTAGGTGGCCTGGAAGCGGGAGATCTCGTCCTCGGCGAAGAAGGACACCCCGCCGGCGAAGGCCTCCACCACCGAGGTGGGCAGCGAGATGGAGGCCAGGTGGTGGGTGACCTGGTCGGGGAAGCCGTGGGTGGCGGCCACCCGGCCCTCGCCGATCACCGGGTCGTGGACGAGCACGATGGTCCGGTCGCAGTCGATCACCGACGGCACGGCCCGGGCCAGGTTGAGGGCCATCTCCTCGGTGCTGGCCAGCTCGGTGAGCGAGCTCGACAGGTCGAGCAGGGTGCCGGCAGTGGTCGCCTGGCGCCGCGCCTCCTCGAGGGCGGTGGCCGAGTCGAGGGCGGCCGCCACCAGGCCGGCGTAGGACTCGACCAGCTCGAGCTCCTGGGGCAAGAAGTGGCGCGCCGCCGGCTCGACCAGCGCCAGGTAGCCGTAGCCGGCGCGCGTGGACGCCACCTCGACCACCACCATGCCCGGCGTGCCGATCCCGACGTGCAGGGGAAGCGTCGCCGCCAGTGCCTCGGCCTCCGACGTCTCGAGACCGGCCGCGTGCAGCCGCGGGGTGAGCGGCACGGCCGGGTCGATGCCCAACACGTAGGCCGGCACGTGCACCGACTGGGCCGTGGCAACCAGCACCCGACGGAGCCCCTCGATCGGGTCGGGCGCCGAAACCAGCTCGACCACCGTTCGCTGGAGCCGTTCGAGGCGCACTTCGAGAAGGCGCGACCGCGACTCGAAGTAGCTCTTCTGGTGGCTGGCGTCGGCCACCGTCTCCCAATGGAGGTGGAATTCGCACGAGGCCGCGCCGTCACAGGCGCACCTTTCCTCGGTCACCTCGCCGGCGGGCAGGCCGAACAGGGTCGGGAACAGGCGGTGGGTGCCACCCATGAAGGCGCAGAACTCCCGGAACGGCTCGAACCCCTCGACGAAGCGGTTTCGCAGCACCCAGTCGCCGGGGGCGAGCTCCTCACCTTCGATCTTGAGGATGGTGCTGACGCCGAAGGCCGTGTCGTACAAGAGGGCCTGGCGGAGCAGGTTGTCCGGCGATCCGAAGTCCTGGAGCATCTGGGTCATGTCGGCCCGCGACTCCTCGTGCACCTGGCCGGCGGCGGCGGCCTGGCGGAGCTCGTCGATCGAGACCACCTCGGTCACCGCCTCCAGCAGCGTCCGGAGGCGCCAATAGGACAGCCAGGTGCTGTCGTCGCGCAGCTCGTCCTCGCGCCCGACCTCCCCGGCGCGCTCGAGGACGAGGTGGAGCGCCTCGGGACCGTGGACGTCGGCCAGGTGGGTGACCACCATCCGGGTGATGATCCCGCTGAAGTGACGATCGCCGTCGACCGCTTCCAGGGTCAAGGTCACGTGTACCCCCGTCGCGCCGGAAGGCCCGGCGACCAGCCGACGATCCTAGTGAGGGCGAACCCCCGGATCGCGGCAATCGCCCAGGTCAGGACACCGGCCCCCTTCAGGCAGGGCGCCCGCTCACTCAGGCGCCGTCCTGGGCGCCGAGCATCGGGCCCAGCTCGTCGCGCAGGGTCCGGCGGAGCACCTTGCCCGAGGGCAGCCTGGGGATGGCGTCCACCAGCACGACCCGGTGCAGTCGCTTGTAGGTGGCCAGGGTGTCGGCAACCAGCGCCTCGAGCTCCTCGACGCCACCGGCCCAGCCGGGCTCCACCTGCACGGCGGCCACCGGCACCTCCCCGGCCCGCTCGTCGGCGATGCCGAAGACGGCGCAGTCGACCACCGCCGGGTGGCCGTGGAGCACCCCCTCGATCTCGGCCGGCGCCACTTGGAAGCCGCTCACCTTG